>JANQNI010000157.1 GCA_028289805.1 Thermoplasmatota archaeon
GCACGGCCAGGTCGACGCTCGCTTGCACGCGCGCCGGGCCCGCGGGGTCCGCGTCCCCGCTGAGGGCGCCCACGAACCGCTTCCGGCTCGCGCCCACGAGCACCGGGAGGCCGGCGGCGTAGTCCGCCTGCTGGTCGATGAGGGCGAGGTTGTCGTCGGGGTCCGCCCCCGGCCGCCGCCCGAAGCCCAGGCCGGGGTCCAGGACGACGGCGTGGTGCGCGACGCCGGCGGTGCGGGCGCGCACCAGGGCGGCCTGGAGTTGGCTCCGGCACGCCGTGACCACGTCGCCGTGGCAGTCGTCGTGGCGCATCAACACCACGGCGCAGCCGGCGTCGGCGACGAGGCGCGCCATGCGGGGGTCGGCGAGGCCGCTGACGTCGTTGACCAAGTCCGCGCCCGCCGCGAGGGCGGCCTCGGCGACGGCGGCCTTGCGGGTGTCGATGCTGACGGGCACCTCGGCGTCGACGCGCCGGATGGCCTCCAGCACGGGTACGACGCGCTGGACCTCCGCGTCGGCGGGGACCGTCTCGTGTCCGGGCCGCGTGGACTCGCCGCCCACGTCCAGCACGTCCGCCCCCGCCTCCAGCAGGGCCCGGACGCGGGCCGCGACGGCCTCCGGGTGCTCGGAGTCCAGTTGGCCCCCGTCGCTGAAGGAGTCGGGCGTGGCGTTGAGGATGCCCACCACGAGGCAGCGGTCGCGCGGCAGGGGCAGTTCGCGGCCCCGGGCGAGGGGCAGGACGCGGTCGGGGACGAAGGCGAGCTCGTCCTCGTTCATCGCCCGCGCACCAGGTCCTCGTAGGCGTGGCCGAGGCGCGTCGTCAACTCGCCCTTCTGGCCGCTGCCCACGGGCGCCTCCTCGAAGCGCGTGACGGGCACGACGCCGCCGGTGGTGTTGGTGACGAACGCCTCGTCGGCGCCGCGCAGGGTCGCCACGTCCAGCGTGGGCTCGACGGCGATGCCGGCGTCGTCCAGGAAGTCGAGCACGACACCCCGCGTGACGCCGTCGACGGCGCCCTCGTCGGGTCCGGGGGCGTGGACCACGTCGCCGACGACGGCGAAGAGGTTGCTCGTGGTGACCTCGGCGAGGCGGCCGGCGTCGTTGCGGAGGATGGCGTCGTGGGCGGTGCGGGCGTGGGCCTCGCGGCGCGCCATGACGTAGGGCAGGAACGACAGCGGCTTGGCGCCGCCGGTCATGCTGGGGGCCTCCACGCGGCGGTCGCTGAGGATGAGGTGGACGCCGTGGGAGTAGAACCGCATCGGGTACGGCTTGAACGGCTTGCAGATGCCGGTGAGGGTGACGCCGGCGTCGCTGCCGCCCAGGTCCTCCGTGACGCCCGTCGTCGCGTTGATGCGCAGGTACAGTTCGTCGCCGAACTCGGGCACGCCGACGGCCACCAGTTCGGCCACCGCCTCCAGGAACAGGTCCTCCACCTCCGGCTCCAGGCCGATGGCGGCGAGGCCGGTGCGGAAGCGGGCCGCGTGGGCTTCCAGGTGGAAGACGGCACCGTGGGTGGTGCGCAGGGTCTCGAAGACCCCGTCGCCCATCAGGTAGCCACGATCCAGCAGGGGGACGCGGGCGTCCTTGAGGTCGAGCGTCTGTCCGTCCACGTATGCGAGGCCGTCCATGTCACGTCTCCAGGAAGGAAAGCAGGATTTCCAGGCCGGTGGGCGTAGAAATGGATTCCGGGTGGAACTGGACCCCGAAAACCGGGTGGCTCCGGTGCTCGAACGCCATCAGGGT
>JANQNI010000181.1 GCA_028289805.1 Thermoplasmatota archaeon
ACGGTCTCCTGCCCCACCACCCCCATCCCAATCAAGGAAACCATGGTACTCCGATCGCTTCTGCTCTACCCCTACGACGGGAATGCTTCGACCATCGAACCCCACACGTTCAAGCGCCTCAAGCGACGTTCTGCCCTAGCAGGCATCGGAACGTGGGCAGCATTCATCGCCCTAGCACTCTCAACCCGCTGGTGGGCCAGCCCAACCGTGGAGGGCAGCACCTGGACCCTCGTCGTCGTCCTCGCCATCTACCTGCCCATCAACCACGCGACCGTCTTCGCCAACCTCCGCCACCGAATGAAAGACGAACAGAATCCCCCATAACGAACGCCGCCCGCCCCTCGAACTACGACGGCAACGACCCCATCTTCCCCCAGCGCTGCGTGATGCCATGAAGAAGAGACTGCCTCACGGTGCGTATGGGTATGCTGCCCTTTCCAGTGTCCCTGGGATGGTCGCGTACTACGTGGAATTCCCCTTGGCGTTCCTGCTGCTCTACGCAGCCGGCACCATCTGCCTGGTGGTGGCCGTCAAGGGCTACCGACGCAGACAGAAAGACGGAGACTCCATCGCCCCGATCGTACTGGCCATCTACGCCCTCATCCTGTTTGCGTGGGGCTACATCGCATGGGTTTTGGCCTGGGCTTTGAGAGAATAAACCTCCGCGCACCAATCCGTCTCCCCCCTTCTTCCCGTCCTCATTCGTACAGAGCCCGCCGGAGTTCGTGTTGCGCTTCTTGGTAGGCCCACGCAGCTTCCGGTTTCGCGGGCAGGGCTCTCGCGTCGGGAGCCTCCTGACCCCGGCCACGACCGTCGACCACATCCAGTGGGCGGACAACATCCTGGTCCTAGGCCACATGAAGAACACGGACGGCCATGAGATCGTCCTCACCGACCGCGCCGTGAGCGCCCTGCGACGCCTCGTAGAAGCACTGCAAAGATCGCCGGTTTGGCACGGACGCACAACACCCCTGTTCTTGGGACCCAACGGCCGCGTGATGACCCTGCAATGGCTCAACCGCGCCCCCAAACGGGCCGCAGCCACAGCCGGCGTGCGCAAGCACGTCACCACCCACGTCTTTCGCCACTCCCCCGGCACCCCCATCGGCCTCGAAAACCCGAAGCTCGCCATGCAGCAACGCGGCGTGACCGAGGAGGTCTTCCAGAGGCACTACAACAAGCCCAGCCCCCAAGACCGACCCACGCGCCGCGACGTGCTACCCGGCTTGCAAACCGGTCAAAGAAGACCCCAAACTCGGAAGAATTCGCGTCCGTCTGACGCCCCGTGCGCCGCCGAAGCGGCAACGGATGCGGCCCATAGTCCGCCGATGGTTTGTAATCGACGGCTATGGTTAGTAGCCCCCACCGGATTCGAACCGGTGTCACAGGTTCCAAAGACCCGTATGATTGACCACTACACTAGGGGGCTGTGGGGTCACGGCGCGATGCGCCACAGCGTGGCCGACCCCACCCTCCTTTTTGGGCCTTCGGTCCCGCTTCGGCCGCTTGGTCTTTGCACAACCGGTTTGAGGGTCGAGTTCCCCAGGTTGAGGCAGGTGAATCCCATGCCCACCCAAGCTTCCTCCCAGGAGACGCCGGCCATCCACGCCCACCGCACCGCCAAGGTGGTGGAGTTGGTGGCGTCGTCGACGAAGAGCTTCGAGGACGCCATCAAGCACGCCATCCAGGACGCCAGCAAGACGACGCGGGGCATCACGGGGTGCCACGTGGAGAGCCAGAGCGTCAAGTGCAAGGACGGCCAGATCCTGGAGTACCGCGTGGCGCTGAAGCTGGCCTTCGGCGTCGAGAGCAGCCCGCACGTGTAGGCGGCCCCGCGCCCCTACTCTTCCACCTCGACCCAGCCGTTGGCCTCGGCCTGCCGGAGCATGCGCCGGAAGGCCTGGGTCTCCATGCCGGTGAGTTCGATGCGCTGCCCGGCGTGGTACTTGTGGTCCTTCTCCCAGTCCCGGAAGGCCTTGACGACCTTGAGGCGGCCCTGGACGCCGGTGCCGACGAAGCGCGTGAGTTGCTTGCTGGTCCAGGCCTCGCTGAAGTTGCCCTGGAAGACGCCGAGGCGCTTGTGGGCGATGACGGCGATCTTGTTGCAGACGCGGTCGAGGAAGGCGCGGTCGTGGCTGACGACGAGGATGGTTCCCTCGTACTCCTGCAAGGCGCCGGCGACGATCTGCTGGGATTCCAGGTCCAGGTGGTTCGTCGGCTCGTCGAGCACCAGCAGGTTGTGCTTGTCCGCGATGAACTTGGCCAGGGCGAGGCGGGCGCGCTCGCCGCCGGAGAGTTGCTTGACCTTCTTGAACACGTCATCGCCGACGAACCGGAAGCGTCCCAGCAGGCCGCGGGTCCACTCGTCGGGGGGCGGGGGGTCGCGCAGGGTCCGCACCTCGTCGATGAGCTCCCGCTCGGGGTCGAGCGTCTCGTGGTGCTGGTCGAAGTAGCCGACGCGGACGTTCTTGCCCAGCTTGACCTCGCCCTCGTCGGGGGCGAGCTGGCCGATGAGGCACTTGATGAGGGTGCTCTTGCCGCAGCCGTTGGGGCCGATGATGCCGATCTTGTCGCCGCCCTCGACCTCCAGGGCGGCGTCCTTGAACAGGGTGCGGCCGTCGAAGCCCTTACTCAGGCCGTCGACCTCCATGACCTCGCGCGGCAGGGCGTCGGTCTCGAACAGCAGCCGGAAGCCCTTGCGCCGGGTGGGGATGGGGCCCTCGTCGGCGCCCTGCTGTTGCCGGGCGAGCCGGGTCTTGCGGCTCTTGACCTGGCTGTCGAAGCGGTTGCGCTTCTTCAGCTCCTCAATGATCGAGAGCTGGCGGCGGACCTCGTGGAAGTCGCGCCGCTTCTTGGCCTGCAGCGCCTTGGCCATGGCCTCCCGCTGGCCCTGGTAGGCGGTGTAGTCGCCCTGGTAGGCGAAGACGCGGCGGTGGTCGACCTCGAAGACGCGCGTGGCGACGTTGTCCATGAGGTACTCGTCGTGGGCGGCCAGCACCACGGTGGCGTCCAGGTCCAGGAGGTACTGCTCGATGAACTCCACCGTCTGGATGTCCATGTGGTTCGTCGGCTCGTCGAGCAGCAGCAGGTCCGTGTCCTTGGCGGCGCTGAGGGCCTTGCACAGCAGCACCTTGCTGCGCTCGCCGCCGGAGAGGTCGCCGAACTTGGCCTCCATGACGTCCTCGGGCAGGCCGAGGTGGTTCAGGAGGGGGTTGCCGCTGGCGTCGCCCTTGGCCCGCTCCGTGGCCAGTTGCGTCTGGAGGTCACTGTAGCGCGCCATCTTGTCCTGGGCGTCCGGCTGGTCCCAGGCGTCGGGCTCCGCCATCCACGCCTCCAGGGCCGCCACCTCGGCCTCCATCTTCTCGGCGCGGGCCGTGGGGGCGGAGAGCAGTTCGGAGACGGGCGTCTCGGGGGGCACGTCGGGGACCTGGGGAAGGTAGGCGACGCGCAGGTCGGGCTTGGTCTCGAACTCGCCCAGGTCGGGCTTCAGTTGCCCGGCGAGGAGCTTGAAGAGGGTCGTCTTGCCGCTGCCGTTGGGGCCGACGAGGGCGACCTTGTCGCCGGGGTGGAGGACGAAGCTGGCGTCGCGCAGGACGTGGGTGGAACCGTAGGACTTGGAGACGGCGTCGGCACGGACGAGGACCTGCATGGTGCGATGTGCGGGCACAAGTCTGTCTGTGATGAGCGTTCGCTTCCCTGGGCCTTGGCAGGGCACTTTCGGCCCCCTGGGGGCAAAAGGCTGATACTCACTATGCCTAGTGCTCGCTGTGAGGGTCATGTATGCCATCGCCAGTGTTGCTAACTCCCTTTGGCGGATTATTCTCGCAATTCCCCATTTTATTAGTAATTTGTTTCCAATATACGTATCTTACACATTGCTATTCGACAAATTAGATTTGATTCCTACTATATATGGCTATTTGATTGGCTTTTTGAGTACTATAATAGTTTTTTCAAGCATTTTATATTCATATTTTAAAGGGAATAGGGTCCATCACGAAGTTTATGACTTAAAAGTTGCAAGAGATGAAGTTATTAGTTTCCAATTGGCATTAATTGGGTTGTTTGTGACTTTAGTTTTTGCAGGATTGGATGGCCAGATTAATATTGGTGGTGCTATAGCCGCATCAATATTTCTATTTTTAATAGTTTGGAGGCTAGATATTGTTTATATGAATATTTGGGCAATCGCATTTGGCTTAATTCCATATAAATTGATAAATTCGAGGGGGCAAGAGTTCATAATATTGATGTTTGTAAAGGATTTCCAACGGGGCGGTTCCCTGGTGGGTGCCGAGATCAATGGAAACGTTCATGTGTTCTGTCGGGGCGTTCGGAGTGCATGACTGGTGGCATCCTAGCAACTCCGACTCCCGGAATCACCCCCAAGATTGCTGAGGAGGAGGGCCTAGTCCTTGAGTCTGCCATTTTGGCCCAAAAGATTCTGAAGGGCGATATCAGTATTCAAATTTATATATCTGAAACAAAAGACTTCCAAGTTGGTGGAAAAAAGGTCAGAGACCGCACATATTATCAAATGCGTTCTGGCTCTAAGATACAATCTGAATTTGGAAATATGGCACGAAAATCTTTCAATGATGATCTTGACGAAGTCAATTTTAGATCTCACACAATCGGAGATCCAATAATTGAGGGAAAAATAAATTATTTTAGTGTGAAGGATTTTCTCTCCCTTGATAATTCGATAAAGGATATTGATAGCAACTACAAGATTATGGATGGCTATGCCATGAAATCATTTGGAAGTAAGCTAAAATTTTATGCAGTTGTAATAGAATCTGATGATGGAAAATGCATATTTTTCAAAAAGTATGGCTCAAAAACCTATATGAGCAAACTTTTGGGCGTGTTCAAAAACGGAAAAGTGAACAAACTTTCTCCTGGCGAAGAAATAATTGTTTTTGAGGATAACTTTGACTTTATGGTTTGCTCTGGAACTGCTTTTGTGTTCCGAAGAAATGGATTTGAATCAATATTTTCTGAAGAGTTAAAAACAGAGCTCAAGGGAAAGATAAAGCCAATTCTCGATGAAATTGAATCTTATGAATATCCAAAATTTAAAATAAAAAACTTTAAGGAATTTAAGGATAATATCAATGGCCGGAAAGCTGGAATGGATAAACTGAGGCGTGCATATGACGGAGGATTCTTTGAAAAAGTCTCAATGGAGCAAATCGAAAGAGAAAATGAAATTCTGGCAATTGAGAATAGAGTTAAAATTATCAAAGATAGTGAAGGGAAGAGCTCAATTGAATATGAACCAAAGAAAGCTAACACGCTTTTCAAGCTAATATTTAAACATATGTTCCAGGATAGGATGGGAAACTGGCTGGCCGCTGAGGTGACCTCCCCGGCCTAATCCTCGTCGTCCCACTCGTCCTCGTCGTCCACGAACTTGTACTCCTCGGGGTCCTGGCCGGGACCGGGGTGGAAGCCGATGGGCATCTCGGGGTCCATGGGGCCGGCGTCGAAGTCGTAGGGGAACTTGTTCCAGTACGGCGAGTCGTCGAGGACGTGGTAGCGCTTGTTCTCCGTGTTGATGCCGCGGATGAGGTGGCTGCCGATGCGGTCGACGTGGTAGAGGATGGTCCCCTGGAAGACCGACTCGCCGATCTGCTTGTAGAACCGGCCGCAGACCGTGATGGCGATGGTCTTGTCGTTGACGAACTCGTGCACGTAGTGCGCCATGTGGTAGGCGCTGGGGAGTTCCACGTGGGGCCGGATGGTGATCTCTTCCCGCAGGCCGTGCAGGACCATGAGGGGCACGGGGGCGCCCTCGTCGCCGCTGGTGGTCTCGTGGTAGGAGGTGAGGATGCGCTTGACGGTGTCGTCGTCGAGCATGCGGGCCCAGGCGGGGCCAGTTGGGGCCTGTCTTGAAGGTTGTCGTGGTGGCGGAGCGAGGGGGAAGGAGGAGGACCGGGTTCGACGACGCCCTACTCCGTCGCGTCGTCAGCCTCGTCCCACCCCGGCGGCGTGAACAGGCTCGACCCGTCCCGCTGCACCAGGGGCAGCTTCAGCACGCTGGTCTCGTCGGCGTGGATGGTGACGGGGTTGTTGACGACGGAGGGCATGTAGTCGCGTCCACCGGTGGCGACGACCAGTTCCAACTCGTTCCCGGCGGGCACGAGGGCGTCGAGGGGGAAGAACTCCATCTTGGCCACGATGGGCTGCATCGGGGTGACGACCTGCATCTCGGTGCCGCCCGCGTGGTAGCGCAGGTCCATGATGGCGTGGCCGATGCGGCGGTCGTCGGTCGCATCGCGCAGTTCGGCGTACACCATGCCGCCGGGGCCCTCGGGGGTGACGGTGACGTGGAACAGGGGCAGGCCGGCGATGCGGGTGTCCTCGGTGTCGCTGAGGGCGCCGACGTCGAAGGTGAGCTTGTTGTTGGGGCCTTGGTGGCCGCCGGTGAAGGGGTCGTAGACGCCGTAGATGCGGGAACCCATGCCGCTGGTCTGGGTCATGGCGTCCATGCCGACGTTCTTCCAGGCGAGGTCGGCGGGAGGCCAGGTCGTCTCGATGCGCCACTGGTTGGCGTCGTCCTCGATCTCGACGTGGAGTTGGGGCCGGTCGCCGGTGCCCTTGAGGTAGTGGTCGAACCACTCCAGGAGGTCCTGCGCCCAGTCCCAGCGCAGGTTCTCGGGGTGCTCGCTGACGCGGTCGGGGTAGTGGTGGCCCCACTGGCCGAAGAGGCCCTTCATCTCCAGCCCCTTCGCCTCAAGCTCCTGGTAGAAGGGGAAGGCCATGTGGGGGTCGACGTTCCAGTCCTGCATGCCGTGGATGAAGTAGACGCTGCCCTCGTAGTTGGCCAGCACCTCCTCCCTGAAGCTGCGCTCCTCCCAGTAGCTGCCCTCCTCCAGGGCGGCTGCGGCGGGGTCGCCGCCGTAGACGTAGGCCGCGGCGGCCTGGGCGGCGCCGGTCTGGGTGTCGGCGCAGAGGCTGTTCTCGACGACCTGGCGCGCCAGGAGTTGCGGGTCGAAGTGCTCGCCGCCGGTGACGGGGTCGTTGCCGGTGTAGGTGAAGGCGTAGTAGAGGCCCCAGAGGACGCCGGGGGCGCGGAACTCGGCCGAGCCGTTGCGCCACATCAGGTCCAGTTGGCCGTAGAGGCCGCTGATGGGGACGACGGTCTTCAGTTCGGGCAGGTCGGGGGCCATGGCGGCCTCCCAGGGGGTGCTGCCGTCGTAGCTGCGGCCGATGAGGCCGACGGCGCCGTTGCTCCAGGGGGCGTTGCCGAGGAAGCGGACGGATTCCTGGACGCCCGCCTGCTCGACGGGGCCCATGAGGTCCATGCAGCCGGTGGAGTCGCCGGTGCCGGTGACGCTGACCTGGGCGATGACGTAGCCGTGCGGGACGAGGTTTTCAATCAGGAAGCCGCCGAGGCGGTTGGCGGGCTCGGTGGCGTGGACGTCGCCGAGGGCCGGCTCGCCGTAGTAGGGGCCGATGTCGGCCACGACGGGCAGGCGGCATTCCTCGGGGAGGTCCTCGGCGTCCCAGTCGCAGCCGTCGATGTCGGGGAAGAACAGGCCCATGTGGATGTCGGCGGTGGGCAGGCCGGTGCCGACGGGCATGTCGACGGTGATGACCTTGCCGACGCCGTCGAGGACGCCGTGGGGCCCCGCCTCCAGGACGCGGCTGTAGGGGTGGTTCTCGGGGTCGGTGACGAAGTCGAGGCCGGCTCGGTCCTGGACCCGCGTGATGGTGCTGTCGAGGTCGGCGTCGGCGTTGTCGGGGGCCGTGTTGCCGCCGTCGAGGCAGCCGGAGAGGGTCAACAACGCCACGAGGACGAGGCTGGACAGGAACCGCATGGTTCGAAGTGAGGGCTCGCGGGGCATAGGCGTTGTGGCGTCGGGACAACGACCACGCGCCCGGAGGCACCCGAGCCATCGGGACGTTCGAATCATCCCCAGGGGTGCTTATGGACGTCGGGCTGATGCGGACCCATGCGAACCACGCTTCTCGCGGCGCTCTCATGCATGTTCTTGCTCCTGGCCGTCCTCCCGGGTGCTCAGGCGGACGATCTTTGCCTGGGCAATGACCGGGACCCCGACAACTACACGCGCGTCTGCCCGACCAACGCCCCCGGCGGAGGACACGACCGCGCGTCGTTCGTCTGCGTCGAATCGTACTCGACGGACGGGTACAACGAGGACTACGAGCGCGTGTGCGCGGCCTCGTACCACGAGGAAGGGGCGTGCATCGTCGGGGGCGAGAACTACCACGGCAACCCCGGCGAGTCCTCGCACAGCTACGGGTGCCTGGTCGGAACCGACCGAAGCGGATCCTCCTAGTCTGCGTTCCTCCAAGCCTCGGTCGCGTCACGGGAAGCACCCGGGACGACGACCGAGGCGTTTTGTCCGAAGCGTTACGCGTCGGAAGACGAGGAAGGCATGGGCGGCGCGAAGTAGCTTGCCGGGTCCGCCTCCAGAGTCGAGAGGCGCAGCGCGACGCTGTCCTCGTCCACCAGCACCGGCTGCAGCACGGGGCTGGGCAGGAAGTCGTTGCCGGTGTTGGCGACGCGCACGCCCAGTTCGTGGCCCGCCGGGAGGGCGGAGGCGAAGTACTGGAAGGGGACCTCGATGTCCATCGCGACGCCGGGGACGACCGGGCCCTCGCCGCCGGGGGCGTGGCGCAGTTCGGTGATGCCGTAGGAGAGGCCGAAGTCCTCGCCCGTAGTGACGTCGAACAGCTCCACGTAGACTTGGCCGCCGGGGCCGGTGGGGGTGACGGTCATGGCGACGTGGCTGATGCCGGCCAGGACCGTCTCGTTCGCCGCGTCGAGGACGCCGAAGTTCCACTCCATCCCGGCCGCCGGGGTCACGGTGCCGTCGCCCGTGCTGGAGACGACGGGCAGTTCCAGGACGCTCGCGGCGCTGGGCTGCAGGGCGTCGTCGACGCGCCAGCGGCCGTCCTGCATCTCCACCTCGACGTGCAGGTCGGGCTGGGGCCCGGTCTCCATGAGGTAGAAGTCGAACCACTCCAGCATGTCCTGCGCCCAGTCGTAGCGCGGGTTGTCCGGGTGCTCGCTGACGCGGTCGGGGTAGTGGTGGCCCCACTGGCCCATCATCGCCTTGGCGTCCAGGCCCTTCTCCACGAGCGCCTGGTAGCCGATCGTGCCGGCGTGGGGGTCGACGTTGTCGTCCAGGAGGCCGTGGATGAGGTAGACGCTGCCGTCGTAGTTCGCGACAGCGCGCTCGACGAACGTGCGCTCGGCCCAGTAGGTGCCGTCCTGGTCGGTGACGCCGTCGCCGGTGAGGTAGGCGGCGGCGCCCACGGGGGCGGCGGTGGCGTAGTCGGGGCTGACGCTGTGCACGTCGCCGGCGTCGCCGTCGATGCCGTACTGGCCGTAGATGACGTTGTGGAAGGTCAGGATGCGGTCCTCGGAGGCGCCGTTCCAGGTGACCAGGTCCTGCAGGCCGCTGAGGCCGCTGATGGGGACGATGGTCTTCAGGTGCTCCGAGCCGTGGGCGGCGGCCATCCATGGCGTGCTGCCGTCGTAGCTGCGGCCGATGAGGCCCACGTTGCCGTTGCTCCAGTCCTGGGTGCCCAGCCACTCGACGGCGTGGTGGACCCCGAGCTGCTCGGCCAGGCCGAACATGTCGAAGCAGTGCGTGGACTGCCCCGTGCCGAGCACGGAGACCTGCGCCACCGCGTAGCCGTGGGGCACGAAGGTGCTGATGAGCCACTCGCCCAGGCGACCGCTGCCGCGCTCGGTGGCCGGCACGTCGCCCTCGGTCAGGGGGCTGGGGTTGACCTGGTCGGGGGTGCCGTAGTAGGGACCCACGTCGGCGATGACGGGGACGCGGCAGTCGGGCGTGTCCGGGACCTCGCTGTGGCGCGGCGCGAAGCCGACGAGCTCGCCCGTCGCCTCGTCCACGTGGACGGAGCCGAAGTCGCAGCCGGGCACGTCGGGCAGGAACAGGCCCAGGTGCGCCCGCGCCCCGGCGGGGTCGACGGCGGCGCCGCCCTCGGTCGCGGGCAGGGGCACGTCCACGAAGGCGCTCAGGGCCGGCAGGACGTCCAGTTCGCCCAGTTCGAGGGGGAAGGACCACTCGCCCGTCAGGTTGAAGGGCAGCCCGGCGCGCTCGAAGACGCTCGTCAGGGCCGCCGCCTCTTCGGCTTGCAGGGGGTCTTGCTCGCCGCTGTCCAGGCAGCCGGAGAGGGCCGTGACGGCGAACAGGGATGCAAGGAGCACCGCCGTGGGAATCCGCATGGCCGCTGGATGCCCGGGGTGGTGTCTTAACGATTGTCGGCCGCGCGTGACGCACGAGGACCTCGATGGGCCCCGGCCGGGGAGGCGAACCCTCTTGGTTGCGGGAGCGATGCGTTGCCATGCGTTCCTTCGCTACCCTGGGCGCCCTCGCCCTCTTGGCGCTCGCCCTCGCGCCCACCGCCTCCGCCGAGGCAGGCACCGACATCGTCGACGCGAACACCGACCTCAAGTCCTGGGTCCGCTACGTCGTCGGCTGGACCACGTGCGCCGCCGACCCCGTGTGTGACCCCGAGCCGTTCCTCAGCGGCCCCGGCGGCTACGTCGTCGCATACATCCTGTGCGCTGCCCACCCCACCTGCGACCCCGAGCCACTGCTGGGCGGCTCCCAGTACGCAGCCAGCGCCGACACACACGCCGCCCCCGGCTGCAACATCGGCCTCCACCTCGACTGCGAGGCCCCCTGCGCCCGCGTCTACAGCCAGGGCCACATCGTCTGGCTCAACCCACCCCGCGTGCAGTTCGACTCCGAGGAGTGCCGTGCGGGGAACGTCGCCCTCGACGCCCTGCGCGACAGCATCAGCGCGATGTAGAAGCTCCAGCCCTGGCTCCCGAGTGCCGCAGGCTCCAGGAGTGCATGCTGCGATGCGCACGGACATCTTCCACGGCCTCCGCACCCACCTGCGTCGGTCCGCACACCTCCTCCCCCCCACGCCCCTCCACCCCGTTGCATCCTTGCGGCCGCCCTCCAAGGGGTCCACCAAGGACCCCCCACAAGGCGCATATACAAGGTGGCCGTCGACGCGCACCATATGGTGACCGCTCAGGTCGAGGACTCCATGTCCCCGTTGGAACGGAAGGAACAACTCCAGCAGAAGGCGAACCAGCTTCGCAAGGAGCGCGACCGCCTCAACGACGAGGCGCGCGCCCACGCCGAGGAGCGTGACACGTACAACGCCAAGGTGCGCGGTCTGGTCAACGAGGCCAACGAGCACAAGAAGCGCCGCGACGAACTCAACGAGGGCGTCCGGCGCCAGAAGGAGGTCCGGGACGAGGCCAACCGCATCGCGGACGAGGCGATGAAGGTGGCCGACGCCATGCGCCGCGACCGCATGCCCGACGGCGCCGCCAACGTCAACGTCACCCGCCTGAAGAAGGAGGCCCGCCAGCTGGAGTACCAGCAGATGACCTCCGTCATGACCCCGGCCAAGGAGCGCGCCCTCATCGAGCGCCTCCAGGAGATCGGCAAGCTGCTGCGCGAGAAGGAGAAGGTGCTGCGCGCCGACCCCGAGCTCAAGAGCAGCATGGAGAAGGCGGAACAGCTCAAGGAGAAGGCGGAGAAGGAGCACGCCAAGGTCGCAGAGCTGGCCGAGAAGGCGCAGGGCGAGCACGACGCCATGATCAAGCTCTACAAGGAGTCCGACAAGCTGCGCAAGGTCGCGGACAAGCTCCAGGAGAAGTTCGTCGTCTCCAAGATGGAGGCGGACAAGATCCACAAGGCGTACATCGAGTACGTCAACCAGATCCACGAGATCGAGGACAGCCTCGGCGGCGGTGGCGGACGCGTCGGCGCCGGCGACCAGAAGAAGGCCGAGGCGGCCGCCGACGAGGTCTACGAGCGCTTCAAGAAGGGCGAGAAGCTGTCCACCGAGGACCTGCTCACCCTCCAGAAGGCCGGCCTGCTGTAGGCCGCGCGGCACCCCGCCTCCCCTCCCTCTCCCCTCATCCTCCCCTCCTTCCCCCTCCGTTTGGCCGCCCGTCCGGGCCGGCACCGTCAAACCCGTGCGACGCTCGGGGACCCCATGGCGTTGACCCCGCAGGGCATCATGGGCCTCTGGCTGGCCGTCGGCATCGGGGCCGGGGCCGCCGTGGGCGTGGCCGTCGGCCGCCCCGAGGTGGGCATCCCGTTGGGCGTCGGCGCCGGATTGGTGGTGGGCGGCCTGTTGACGCGGGGACGCTCGGGGACCATCGAGGCGTTGGAGGCGGAAGGCGAGGAGGCACAGGATGAGGCCCCCACGCACGACCCCGACCAGACCCCCCGACCCTGACTACGCGGATTGAGCCT
>JANQNI010000370.1 GCA_028289805.1 Thermoplasmatota archaeon
GCCCAAGAAGGCCGTCGCCGCCCTGGCCAAGCAGGGCATCATCGTCGACGACCGCCCCGGCTGCGTCCGCGTCAGCCCCCACTTCTACAACACCGAGGCGGAGGGCGAGGCGTTCGTCGACGCCCTGCGCTCCGTCTGACCTACTCGTCCAACCGCCGGGCGCTGCGCGCCTGCATCAGGCCCGCGCCCCACGTGCGCCACGCCAACCCGAACAGGATGGGTCCCAGCCACGCCGCGCTCAGGACCAGTCCCGTGCGCAGGTCCGCGCCGAAGGCGAACAGCCCCACCAGGAACAGCAGCAGGCCCACCACGCCCCCGATGAGGATGCCCGCGCCCAGGAGCCGGTGCTGGCGGTAGAACGGTTCCAGCTCGTCCATGTGGCGCGGCTCCGGAACGACCCCGAACACCATATGACCATCCAGAAACACGCGCAAGGGAAAGCCGTTGTTATGTCGCAGGAGGGATGAAAATGGGGGGCGGGCCCAAAAACAGACCGCTGGATTTGGGTGTGGATGTGGGGGCACGCGTGCCCTGCCAAGGGGTCGCGCCGTGGTTTCGGCGTCCGTGGGCGCCCTTGCTGGGGCGAGGTCCCCTCGGCTTCGGGGACCCGCTCCCGCACCGCCCGGACCGCGCGCGGTCCGGGGGTACCGCGACCGCGTGCCTCGCCTCAGAACCTCACTGCGGTGAGGTTCCCTCAGCTTCGGTGACCCTCTCCCGCACCTTCCACAACGCCGGCCAGAGCATCCGCTGCACGTCCTCCTCCAACTGGTGCACGGCGTACCCCTTCAGGCTCAGCACGTCGCGGCCGATGATGCGCTTGACCACGCCCAGGTGGGTCGTGCGCCAGGCGTGGACCTCCTGGTCCAGGTCCGTCATCGCCTCCAGCAACGCGAAGAGGTCGCTGCGGTGGCCGGCCTGGAGGTAGACGGCCTCGAGGGTCTCCCCCTCCCGCTCCAGCAGCGCCTCCACGTGCGGCCAGACGGTGGGTGCCTCGCGCTGGATGTGGTGGAAGCCGGGGCTCTCGGCGCCGCTGCCGTTGCCCAGTTGCCGCCGGACGGCGTGGAAGTCGTTGGGGGCCATGGTGTCGAAGACGGCCAGCGCCGCCGTGTTGGCCGCGATCGCCTTGCGGCAGCGGCGCAGGAGGCGGACCGCCGTGTGGAGGTCGCCGTCGTCCAGGGTCTGCCGGATGCGCCCCAGTTCCTCCCGGACCATCTTGAGCCACAACTCGAAGCTCTGGTGGATGGTTTGAAACAGCAGTTCGTCGGGGTGGGCGCGCTGCTCGGGTCGCTTCTGGAGCGAGAGCAGTTCGCCCACGCGCAGGTAGCGTTCGTAGTCCGTGGCGCCGTCGCCGGGGAGCGTCGGGCCGGCGTCGGTGCCGTGGTGGACGGGGCAGCCGTGGCCGGGGGCGGTCTTGACATCCATTCGGGGCCCTCGTTGCACAGGGACGTGCATCGCCTCCATGGACGCGGGCACTTGAACACTTGGCTTCGGCGCCGGCCGTTGCGGCCCCGCACGACAGGCATTAAATAGCCCCGGGGGGAAGTTGGAGTCATGGGCCTCGTTCGTTTCGCCGCCAAGGTGGCGTGGAAGACCTCCAAGTTCACCGTCAAGCACGTCGTCGTGCCCATCGCCCTGAGCGCCGCGACCGCCGTCGTCCTCAACGAGGTCGCCGAACGCATCCGCGCGGGCGCCCCGGAGCCCAACGGGCACGTGGACGCGGTGATCAAGCCCGAGCCGTAGGCGCCCCTCGGACCCCGCCGGCGCTTGCTTCGCGCGCGCCGCCATCCGACCGGGGTCGTGGACCGTCTCCCCACCTTTTTCATCCCCCCTCGTTTGCCGCCGCCGTGGTCGACTTCACGCTCACGGATGAACAGCGCATGGTCCGCGACATGACGCGGGACTTCGTGAACCAGCACATCACGCCCGCCGACGTGCGCCGGTGGGAGCGCGACGGCCACCACCCCGACGATATCTACGCCAAGATGGCCGGGCAGGGCATCCTCGGCTCCAGCTTCCCGCAGGAGTACGGCGGGGCGGGCCTGGACGCCATCGCCTACGCCCTGCTGACGGAGGAACTGGCCAAGGGCTGCTCCTCCCTGCGCACCAGCATCAGCGTCCACGGTTCCCTGTGCGGCACCACCCTCAAGTACCACGCCTCCGAGGAGCAGAAGGCACGGTGGCTTCCGGACATGGCCGCCGGCAAGAAGCTCGGCGCCTGGGCCCTCACGGAGCCGGGCAGTGGCTCGGACGCCGCCGGCATGACGACGACGGCCCGCCGCGACGGCGAGGCGTACGTCCTCAACGGCCAGAAGGCGTGGATCAGCAACGGCGGCATCGCCGACCACGTCATCGTCTACGCCAAGACCGACCCCGACGCGGGCCACAAGGGCATCAGTTGCTTCCTCGTCGACAAGGGCACCTCCGGCTTCGAGGTCGTGGCCGAGGAGACCAACAACAAGCTCGGCCTCCGCTCCTCCCCGACGGCGACGCTCGCCTTCGAGGACTGCCGCGTCCCCGTCGAGAACCGCATCGGCGAGGAGGGCACCGGCTGGAAGAACGCCATGTTCGTGCTCAACCACGGCCGCCTGTCCGTCGCGGCGGGCGGCGTCGGCATCGCCCAGGCCGCCTACGAGGCCAGCATCGACTACGTCCAGCAGCGTGAGGCGTTCGGCAAGCCCATCGGCAGCTACCAGCTCGTGCAGGCGATGCTGGCCGAGATGGACGTCAACATCCAGGCCGCCCGCCTCCTGGTCTGGGAAGCCGCGCGCAAGCGCGAGGCGTACGACGCCGGCGACTGCTCCTACAAGGAGTGGATGCTCGCGGTGTCGCGCGCCAAGCTGTTTGCCGCCGAGATGAGCCTCAAGGTCTGCGAGGACGCCATCCAGGTCCACGGTGCCAACGGCTACACGGACGAGTTCCCCGTCGAGCGGTACTGGCGCGACGCCAAGGTGCTGGGCATCTACGAGGGGACGAACCAGATCCAGCGGCTCATCATTGCGCGGGCCGTCACCGGTCTCAAGGACGCCTGATGGACGCGGGCGCCCTCGTCGCCGGACTGCGCGCGGCCATCGAGGCCGACGCCACGCCGGAGCGCGCCCGGCATGAGAAGCGCTACCTCAAGTCCGACCTGGAGCACCTGGGCGCGCCCGTGCCCCACGTGCGCACGGTGGCCGCCCGGCTCGCCCGCGACCACCCCGAGGTGGCCGCCGACCCCTGGCCCCTCGTGCGCGCCTGCTGGGACGAGGGGGTGTACGAACTGCGCAGTTGCATGGCGTTCTTCCTGGAGCGCGCCACCGTCTCGCGCGACGACCTGCCGGCGCTGGAGGCGCTGCTGCGCGACAGCCACACCTGGGCCCTCGTCGATCCATTGGCCGTCCAGGTCCTGCCCCGGGCCTCCCCCGACCCGGAACGGCTGGCCGCGTGGGCCGTGGACGACGACCTCTGGATTCGCCGGGCGGCGCTGCTGGCCGACCTGAAGCGGCTGCGGGCGGGGGAGGGCGACCCGGATGCGTGGGCGCGGCTGGCCGTGCCGAACCTGGAGCACCCCGAATTCTTCATCCGCAAGGCCCTCGGGTGGATGCTGCGGGAGGTCGGCAAGAAGCGGCCCGAGTGGACCGCCGCCTTCGTCGCCCGGCACCGGGACCGACTGTCCGCCCTCACCGTCCGGGAGGGGACACGGAACCTGCCGGACGAACTGCGGGAGGCGCTGGGGTGAGCCCGCCCGCGCCCCGCCGCGTCCGCCTCGTCACCTGCCCCGCGCTGGCCGACGGCTTCCACGACGACCAACCCCTGGTGCCCGCCCTCGCCGCGCACGGCGTCGCGGCCCGCTTCGTGGCCTGGCAGGACATCGACCCCAACGGCGGCCCGGACGCCGAGCCGCTGCTGGTGCGCACGCCGTGGGACTACACGGACCACCGCGACGCATTCCGCCGCTGGCTGGAGGGCTTCCGGGCGGCGGGGACGCCGTGCCTGAACGACCCGGCCCTGATGCTGTGGAACCTGGACAAGCGCTACCTCCTGGACCTGGAGGCGCGGGGGCACGCCATCGTCCCCACCCGCCTGCTGCCCGCCTGGGACGAGGACGCCGCCCGCGCGGTCGCCGACGCGGAGGGCTGGAACCATGCCGTCGCCAAGCCGGTCGTGGGCGCTGGCGCCAGCGGCCTCGTGCGCGTCGGCCCCGACGGCGTCCAGACCTTCGCCGTCGACGGCAACGCGTGGGCCCCGGACACGGCGGCGACGCCGGAGGGGCCGTGCTTCGTGCAGCCGGAGGTGCCGGCCATCCACGCGGAGGGCGAGTGGAGCCTGTTCTTCTTCGGCGGCGCCTACAGCCACGCCGTGCGGAAGCTCCCGGCCGACGGGGACCTGCGCGTCCAGGAGGAGCACGGGGGACGCACCGTCACGGACGCGCCGCCGGATGCGACGCGGCGGGCCGCCGAGGCCGTCGTCGCGGACCTGCCGGGCCCGGCGCCCACCTACGCCCGCGTCGACGGCGTCCACCACGAGGGCCGGTTCTGCCTGATGGAACTGGAGGCCGTCGAGCCGGAGATGTACCTGCGCCACGACGCCCGCGCCCCCGCCCGGTTCGCCGCGGCCGTCGCTGCGGCCCTGCCTCGGTAGGTTCGCTGAACCCCCTCCAAAACGACCAAAGACGCCGGGTTCATCCGGCGCGCATGGCCGAAGCCATCGCCACCACCGTCCGACGCGTCAGCCACATGAACCTCATCATCACCGACCAGGACGACGCCCTCGCGTTCTACAAGAAGGCCGTCGGCGCGGAGGTGCGCGGCGACCAGATGTTCGACTTCGGGGGCCAGTCCATGCGCTGGCTCACCATCGGCATCCCCGGCGACGACCTGGAAGTCGTCCTCATGCCCCCCGTCCCCGGCCCCGACGGCAAGACGCCCACCGTCGGCGACAACAACATG
>JANQNI010000372.1 GCA_028289805.1 Thermoplasmatota archaeon
GAGTTCAAGGACGACCCCCTGGACGCCATGCCGCGCGACAACCCCCACACGGTCGCGTCGCGCAACCTCGTCGACCGCTTCCCCGGCGCCTCCTACGCCAGCGCCCTCTTCGTCACCGCCGAGCCCGAGAAGTGGGCCGCCGGCAACAACCGACTGCCCAACCGCGTCCCCCTCGACGACCCGCAGGCCCAGGGCCAGCAGGACGCGACCGTGGGCGGCCTCAACGACCTCCTGGAGCAGGGCGGCGACGGGCAGGCCCCGCCGGCGCCGCACGCATTCCCCGGCCCCCGCAACATCACGGACGAGGTCTACATGCGCGGCATGGAGGAACTGTTCCTGTTTCTGCAGGGCGAGATCCCCGAGATGAAGTGGGGCATCACGCTGCCGTCGCAGATCAAGCTCGTCAACTACACCAACAGCGGCGTTCCCAACCCCGCCCCCGGCCAGGACGGCATCCCGCCCGACCCCGCCGCCTTCTCCATGCCGGGCACCGACCCCGCCGGCGCCCAGCAGTTCAGTTCGGCGTGGAACACGTACTGGTACGCCAGCCTCGACTCCATCCGCACCATCGTCAGCCTCGACTGGGAGACGACGCGCATGGGGCTCCTGTACGACCCCGGCGACGACAGCCTCGCCGACGTCGGCCAGTCCCTCTACGACGCCGTGGAGGCGTACAAGGCCGAGGTGCGCTCCTGCGACGACGGCGGCCCGTGCCGCCTCGCCTGGAACGTCTTCGACCCCGACGGCATCGTCGTCGACCCCCGAGCCCCCGTCGCCACCGCCAGCTACCTCAGCAAGACGACCCTGGAGGACGTCTTCCGGCTGGTGCCCTACGTCACCCTGTTCGTCGTCGGCAGCCTCCTCGTCGCCTTCCGCCGCCCCGGCATCGTCGCCGCCATGCTGCTGCCCATGGCCCTCGCGGGCGTGGGCGTGCTGGGCGTCTTCGGCCTCATCGACCTGCCCATCCACAGCGTCAGCCTGCTCGTCTTCCCCATCCTGATGGGCAACGGCATCGACTTCGCCATCCACATGTCCAGCGCCTACAACCGTGCGCGCAGCGACGGATGGAGCGTCGAGGACGCGGCCGCGGCGGCGGGCCGGACCTCCGGCACGCCCCTGTTCATCGCCACCGTGACCACCCTCGTCGGGATGATGCTGCTCATCTTCGCCCCCAACCAGCTCATCACCCAGCTCGGCCTCGCCATCCTGCTCGGCATGGTGCTGCTGCTGGCCATCTCCCTCACGGCGCTGCCGGCGGCGTTGTCGTTTACCAAGCCCAGCCAGGTCAGCGGCGGCATCGTGGCGCGGGGCCTCGCCGCCAACGCCCGCTTCTGGAACCGCAACCGCGTGCTCGCCGTCGCCCTCGTCGTCGTGGGCGTCGCCGGCGGCGTCATGGCCAGCAGCGGCCTCGGGGCCCTCATCATCGGCACCCCCGCAGCCTTCTTCCCCGAGGGCGACGCCCAGCGCGACGACTTCGAGCAGAGCAACGAGGACTTCTACACCGGCCAGGAGGACCTGGTGACGAACGTCCTGGTGCTGGAGGGCGACCTGACGACGCCCGCCGCCATGGAGCTGATGCGGCGGCTGGAGGCGGAGGTCAAGACCCTCGACTTCGTCAAGCCGGAGTCCGCAGTCAGCCTCTACTTCGCCCTCAACGCCTGGATCCAGGTGCGCGAGGGCACCGCCGGCTCCCCCCTCGTCATCGCCCAGGAGACCGCGGAGCCCGGCAGCACCTTCCCCGACGACCAGGAGGGCATCGAGGCGCTCGTCGACGAGATGTTCGCCACGCCCCTGGCCACCTACGCGAGCTTCTTCATCGCGGCGCCCGAGTACGACATCGGCACCCTGCTGGTGGAGATCGAGCAGCCCGGCGAGTTCGACGCGCTGGAGGCGCAGTGGGTCGAACTGCTGGCCCTCGTGGAGCGCGTCGCGGCGGAGGTCCCCGGCCACGACGTGAGCATCCACGTCAGCGGCAGCACCGCCGTCGCCTACCTGTTTACGAAGGAGGAACTGCCCTACGTCCAGGTGGCCAGCCTGGTCGGCCTCGCCCTCACCGGCTTCCTGGTGCTCGCCATCCGCCGCAGCCCCCGCGACGCCGTGACGGTGGCGGCCGTGGTGGGCGGCTCCGGCCTCACCTGGCTCGGCGCCCTCGCCGTGCTGGACATCCCCCTCAGCATCGCCCTCGTGGTGCCGGTGGTGATGATCGCCGCCATCGGCAGCGACTACGCGCTGCACATCCGCTACGCGCTCAAGCACGAGGGCACGGCGGCGTGGGGCGTCGTCGGGCGCGCCGTCTTCTTCAGCGCCCTGACCGACCTGGGCGCCTTCCTCGTCTTCACCCAGATGCGCTACGGCATCCTGCGCGACGCCACCATCGCCACCGCCGCCGCCCTCGCCGTCACGATGGTCGTGACGCTGCTGCTGGTGCCCGCCCTCGCCGCCCGGCGCGAGGTCGACCCCGCGCACCCCGAGGCCCTGCCCGGCCCCACCGCACCCCCCGCCACGGCGTCCGCGGTGCCCCCCGCCGGACGCCCC
>JANQNI010000377.1 GCA_028289805.1 Thermoplasmatota archaeon
CCGTCGGCCACGTGCTGCCGGGAGAGGTGGACGGGGGCGGCGGCGAAGGCGTTCTGGGTGAACACGGCGGCCATGGTGGTGTCGGGGGCGTCGCTGACCAGCAGCGCCACGTCCAGGCGGTCCTTCTTGAGGCCGGCGTGGACGCCCATGGCCCGGACACCCCGCACGCTCAGCAGACCGTGGGGGGCGACGAGGCTGGGGCTCACGCGGCCACCTCCACGACGGCGGCGGGCGCGGGTCCGGCGTCGAGGCCGAGGCGTGCGTCCCAGCCCAGAGCGGTGTTCATGTTCTGGACGGCGGTGCCGCTGCCGCCCTTGACGAGGTTGTCGATGGCGCAGCGCGCGACGAGGAGGCCGGTCTCCGGGTCCAGGTCGACGGCGACGTCGGCGAAGTTGCCGCCGCGCACGTGGCCCGTGTTGGCTTCCCCGGCGAGGCGGACGAAGGCGCTGCCGGCGTAGGCGCGGGCGTAGGTCGCCTCCAGGTCCTCGGCGGTGACGCCGTCGGCGGCGGGGGCGTAGACGGTGGCGAGGAGTCCCCGCGTCTGGGGGACGAGGTGGGGCGTGAAGCGGACGGGGCGGTCCTGGCCGGAGAGGTTCGTGGCGGCGGCGCGGATCTCGTGCGTGTGGTCGTGGCCCAGCACCTTGTAGGCGGTGACGCTCTCGTTCATCTCCGGGTAGTGGAGGTGGGGTTGCGGGGCGACGCCCGCCCCCGACACGCCGCTCTTGCCGTCGATGATGAGGGGGCCCGCCGCGACCAGGCCGGCCTGGAGGGCGGGGGCGAGGGCGAGGACGGCCGCGGTGGGGTAGCAGCCGGGGTTGGCGACGTGCGTGCTGCCTGCGGGCACGGGGGCGACGTCGGCCCAGCCGTAGGTCCACGGCGCCTCGCCGGCGAGGGCCTGGAGCCGGTGGTCGCGGCTCAGGTCGACGACGGTGCAGCCGGCCTCGGTGAGGGCGGGGGCGAGGCGGGCGGCCTCGCCGCCGGGGGTCGCCAGGAACACAACGTCCGCGTCGGTCACGGCTGCGTCGTCGGGGTCGACGAAGGCGACGTCCGTGCGGTGTCCGAGGGCGGGCAGGACGGCGCCGACGCTCTGTCCGGCGACGCTGCGGCTGGCGGGCACGACGGACTCGATGCGGGGGTGGTTCAGCAGGAGGCGGACGAGTTCGCGCCCCAGGTAGCCCCGGGCGCCGACGATGCTGGCCTTGGCCATTCGGTTCGTGGACGACTTGGCATCCATCATAAACCCCGTGCCCCCGACCGCACAAGGTCCGCCACGCATGACTGATTCGGGACAAGCTCGGCCCGATGGGACTAAGGCGCCCGCAGCGTGGACGCCCTCGGTGCCCTTCGAAGCGGTCTGGTCCACGTCCGTCCCCGCCCACGACGCGGATCTTGCAGCACGAACGCTCCCCGGCTGCGAGACGACGCGATCCAGCATCCAAGATTCGCAGCCACCCGCGCGGCGCGTCCGGGTCCTGACGTGCGCCGTCCACGACCGCCTCACCGCCGAGATGTTGGAACGACTGCCCGAACTGGAGGCCGTCGTGACGCGCAGCGACGGGTACGACCACCTCCCCCTCGACGCGCTGCGGGACCGAAGCGTCGCCGCCTACCACCTGGAGGGCTACGCCACCCACAGCGTCGCCCGCCTCGCCCTGGCGCTGCTGCTGGCCCTGCTGCGGCGCGTCCCCGAGGCCGACCACCGACTCCACGGCGGCGCCGGCTCCTGGACCCGCGACCCCTTCGTCGGCCGCGACCTGGACGACGTCACCGTCGGCGTCCTGGGGGCCGGCCGCATCGGTGCCGCCCTCGCACGTATGGTCCACGCCCTCGGCGGCACCGTGCTGACCCACGACCCCGTCCGGGACCCCGCGCTCGACGACGCCGTGGCGTGGGCCGACGACCTGGACGACCTGCTGCGGCGCAGCGACGCCCTCAGCGTCCACGTCCCCCTCACCGACACCACGCGGAACCTGCTCGACGCCGACCGGCTGGCCCTGCTGCCCCCCGACGCCGTCCTCGTCAACACCGCCCGCGGCGCCGTCGTGGACCAGGCGGCCGTCGAGGACGCCCTGCGCGTCGGCCGCCTCGCGGGGTACGCCGCGGACGTGCTGCCCGACGAGCCGGACCCCCCGGACCTTGCGCGCTTCGCGGACCTCCCCAACGTCGTCCTGACGCCGCACCTGGGCGCCCACAACGCGTCCGCCCTGCGGCGCCGCTGGGAGGCGACCGCCACCGTCGCGCGGGCGGTGCTGGAGGGCCGCGCGCAGGACGTGGCCACCTACCGCGTCGGTTGAAGGCCCGCCTGGCGCACGTAGGTGGCGCCGTCGCCGCGGCCGATGCGGATGGCCTCGTTGATGGCGTCCAGGTCCCGGCTCAGCCGGTGCAACCGCGTCGGCCGGCTGGGGCGCACCACGTCCACCCGCACCCCGTCCGGCGGGTCGTGGGCGTAGTCGTACGCGGCCTGCTTGATGCTCTGGTGGTGCGTGATGCCGTGGCGCAGGGCGGGGTAGCGGCGGCACGCCAGCTCGGTGACGATGCGGGATTCGCGGCGCGCGTCCGGCGCCGGCGGCTTGTTCAGCACGAGGGTGACGTGCGTGGCGCCCATCGCCTCGACGGCGTGGCGCACCGGCACCGGATCGACCGTGCCACCGTCGAGGTAGTCGCGGCCGTCGATGCGCACGGGCGGCCCCGAGGCGAACGGGAGGCGCCCCGTCGCCTTGAGCCACGCGATGGGGTCCTCCCCGCGCACGTCCACGTACCGCACGTCGCCCGTCCGGACGTCCACCGCCGTCACCACCACGGGCCACCGCGCCCGCCGCAGCGCCTCCTGGTCCAGGGGCATCTCGTCCTGGTACACGATGTCCAGCAGCGCCTCGTGGTCCAGCAGGGGCCCCCGCAGCAGCGCGGCGCGCCGGTAGTTGAGGATGCGGTGGTCGCGGGCGTAGACCCACGTGCCCTCCGCGTAGGCCGCCTGCCCCGCCGAGTACCACGCCGCCAGGGCGCCGCCGGCGCTGGTGCCGAGGACCGCGTCCCAGGGGCGGAAGTCCCGCTCCTCGAAGGCGGACAGGACGCCGTTGGCGTAGGCAGCCTTCATGCCGCCGCCCTCGAGGACCAGGACGCGGAACGTGCGGGGCACGGACAGAGAACGGGGCGGAACGGGGAAAACCTTGCGCACGAGGGGCGCGAGGCAAACGGGGAAGAGATCGGGGAAGGAGAAGGAGGGAAGTCGTGGGGCCCTTACCGGTTGACGGCGTGGACCGCCTTGCCGTGCAGCGCCTCGGCCGCCTCCATGAGCCCCTCGGCCATGGTGGGGTGGGGGTGCACGGTGAGGCCCAGGTCTTCGACGGTGGCGCCCATCTCCAGGGCCAGGACGGCCTCGGAGATCATGTCGCTGGCGTGGGCGCCGATGATGTGGACGCCCAGCACCTTGTCGCTCTTCGCGTCGCCGAGGACCTTGAAGAAGCCGTCCGTCTCGTTGTCGGCCAGGGCCTTGCCCAGCGCCGCGACGTTGAACTTCCCGACCTTGTAGTCAAGGCCCTGATCCTTGCACTGCTCCTCGGTGAGGCCGGCGGTGGCGATCTCGGGGTCGGTGAAGATGACGCCGGGGATGGTGACCCAGTCCTTGGCGCTCGCCTTGTCACCGCTGGCGGCCTCGGCGGCCACGATGCCCTCCTTGCTGGCCTTGTGGGCCAGCATCGGGCCGTGGGTGATGTCGCCGATGGCGAAAACCGAGGAGACGTTGGTGCGGCCCTGGGCGTCGGTGGGGACGAAGCCGCGCTCGTCGAGTTGGACGCCGGCCTTCTCCAGGCCCAGGTCCTTCGTGTTGGGGCGTCGGCCGACCGAGACCAGGCAGTAGCTGGCATCCAGCGTCTGCTCCTTGCCCTTGGCCTCGAAGGTGACCTTGACGCCGCCCTTGGTGACCTTGGCCCCCTTGGCGCGGGCGCCCAGGTGGAGGTCGAAGCCGCGCTTCTTGAGGGTCCGCTCCAGGGACTTGGCGACCTCCTTGTCCACGCCGGGCACGAGTTGGTCCATCATCTCGATGACAGTGACCTTCTCGGTTCCGAGGTTGGCGTAGGCGCAGCCCAGTTCCAGGCCGATGACGCCGCCGCCGATGATGACGAGGTGCTTGGGGACTTCCTGCAACTCCAGGGCCCCCGTGCTGCTGATGATGCGCTTCTCGTCGAAGGCGAAGCCGGGGATCTCGATGGTGCTGCTTCCGGTGGCGACGATGACCTGCTTGGCCTTGACCGTGCAGGCGTCCTTCCCCTCGACCTTGAGGGTGTCCTTGGCCGTGAAGGTGGCACGGCCGCGCAGGACGTCCGTCTTGGCCGCCTTCAGGAGGCCCCCGACGCCGCCGGTGAGCTTCTTCACGACGCCGTCCTTGTAGGAGACCAGTTCGGGCATCTTGACCTCGCTCTTGCCGAAGTGCAGGCCCTTGGTGGCACCGTGCGCGGCGTGCTTGAGGTCCTTGCCGGCGGTGATGAACGCCTTGCTGGGGATGCAGCCCACGTTCAGGCACACGCCGCCCAGCTCCTCCGCCTCGATGACGACGGCCTTGAGGCCGAGTTGGCCGGCGCGGATGCCGGCGACGTAGCCGCCGGGGCCGCCGCCGATGACGGCGAGGTCGTAGGTCTTGGTGGTCATGCGGGGACCTCCCGACGGGGGACCAAGTCCCGGACGAGGGCGGCGAGGGTCAATCCGATGGTGGCGAGGGCAGCGAACATGGTGATGGTGCCGAAGGTCTGGAAGTAGGCGGCGGACTCCTCCACGCAGTCCGGGGCGGACGGTGCGCACAGGGCCGGGTCTGCGACGTACAGGTTGGCCGCGACGCCCATCAGGAGGGCGATGGCGAACAGGCCCAGGGTGAGGGCGCCGGCGTAGGCGGCCAGGGTGCGAAGCGCGATCATCTACGCGTCCAGGAGCAGCAGCTCCGGGTCCTCCAGGTACCGGATCAGCGTGTTGGCGAACTGGGCGCCGTTGTATCCGTCGATGATGCGGTGGTCGAAGCTGAAGCTGAGGTTCATGCGCCAGCCGATGGCCAGCTCGCCGTCCTTGACGACGGGGACCTGCTTCAGTTCGTGGATGCCCATGATGGCCAGCTCGGGGTAGTTGATGACCGGGGTGGCCAGGACGCCGCCGATCTTGCCGAGGCTGGTGATGGTGAAGGTGGAGCCGGAGAGTTCCTCCGGCTTGGCCTTCATCTCGCGGGTGCGCTCGGACAGGTCGGCGATCTCGTCGGCGATCTCCAGCATGGACTTGCGGTCCGCGTCCCGGACGACGGGCACGATGAGGCCCTGGTCCGTGGCGGTGGCGATGCCCAGGTGGTAGTACGACTTCTGCACGATCTCCTGGTTCACCTCGTCGAAGACGGCGTTGACCTCGGGGTGCTGCTTCAGCGCCGCGACGGCGGCCTTGGCGATGAAGGGCAGGTAGGTCAGCTTGGTGCCGCGGGCCTCCGCCATGCCCTTGGCGCGGGTGCGGGTCTCGACGAGCTTGTCGCAGTCCACCTCGGCCACGTACGTGAAGTGCGTCGCGGTGTACTTGCTGCGGCTCATCGCCTTGCTGATGACCTTGCGCAGGCCGCGCAGGGGGATGCGCTCCTCCTGCTCGGGGTCGCTGCTGTACTTGACGTCCGCGTAGTCGAAGGCGGCCACGCCGCCAGCGGGCGCGCCGGACGGGGCGGCCACGGGCGCGGCGCCGCCGGCCAGGAACGCGTCGACGTCGTCGCGCGTCACGCGGCCGTTATCGCCGGTGCCGAGGACGTTGTGGATGTCGACGCCCTTCTCGCGGGCGTAGCGGCGACGGCCACGGGGGCGGCGCCGGCGCTGCCGGCCTTCTTGAGGGTCTTGGTGGCGGCGGCGCCGTCCTTGGGCAGCTCGAAGAGGGTCTTCTCCTCGTCCGCGGCGGCCGGCTCGGGCGTCGCCTC
>JANQNI010000352.1 GCA_028289805.1 Thermoplasmatota archaeon
CCGCCGGCGC
Organism: Thermoplasmatota archaeon; assembly: GCA_028289805.1. Taxonomy (GTDB): domain Archaea; phylum Thermoplasmatota; class E2; order JACPAO01; family JAHFTW01; genus JANQNI01. Next base: position 11 of record JANQNI010000352.1, read on the forward strand.
CGCGTCGGCGTCGAGGTCGTCGGCATGAGCGCCTGCCCGTGCGCCATGGAGACGGCGCGCTTCAAGATGGCCGAGGCGGGCACCCCCGCCAACCCCGACCTGCCCTTCATCACGCACAACCAGCGCAACCGCGTCTCGCTGTGCATCGACGTGCCCGAGGGCGCGGAGGTGGAGGCTGCCGACCTCGTGGACCTGTGCGAGGCGGCATTGTCGGCGCCCACCTACGAACTCCTGAAGCGCGGCGACGAGGGCGACCTGGTCCTGCGGGCCCACCACGACCCCAAGTTCGTCGAGGACGTGGTGCGCGAGGCGCTGCACATGGTCGTGGGCCGCTACCCCGACCTGCCCGACGACGCGGTCGTCACGTGCAGCAGCGAGGCGGAGGAGAGCATCCACAAGCACAACGCCTTCGCGGAACGCACCACGACCCTGGGCGGGCTGCGGGCGTAGGAGCGCACATGATTCGACCCCCGTCGCCGTGGACCGTCTTCCTCGACCGCGACGGCGTGTTCTGCAAGCTGAAGCTCCCCGGCGTCAAGCGCCCGGAGGACTTCGAGTGGCTCCCCGGCGTCCGCGAGGCGTTCTCGCGCCTCAACCGGCCCGACGTGCGCACCTGCCTGGTGACGAACCAGCCCCAGGTGGGCCACCTGCTCGCCACGCCGGGGCAGGTCGGGCGCGTCCACGGGTACCTGCGGGAGGAGCTGGAGGCCGCCGGCGGCCGGCTGGACCGCGTCGAGGTCAGCTTCAGCCCCGTCTGGTTCCCCCACCCTCGCCGCAAGCCCCGCGCCGGCATGCTGCGCTCGGCGGCCCGCGCGTGGGAGGCGACCGGGGTGCCCGTCGACCCCGACCGCGCCGTCATGGTGGGCGACACCGTCAAGGACGCCCGCGCCGCCGCCGCCTTCGGTGTCCCGTGCATCCTGCTGGCCACCACCTACGGCCGCGCCACCCTGCGGCGCAAGCTGGAGCGCGGCGGCGTGCCGGTGCTGGCCGTCGAGGACGGACTGCCCGAGGCCATCGAGCGCATCCTGGGCCTCATCGACGGCACGTAGGGCCCACAGGGCGCGGCGACCCACGCCGACAACCCCAAACCCCGCGCCGCCCCATCGAGGAGCGTGACCCGTCGCATCGACGCCGACCTGTTCTTCGACGAGGACGTGGTGGGCGTCGAACTGCCGGAGGACGACCCCATCCCGCCCGGCTGGGAGGTCCTGCCCGAGCGCGAGCACCCCCTGCCGCGCCTCGCGCGCCACCCCTTCTCCTACGCGGGCGTCCTGTTCGGGCTCGGGTTCTTCACGGTCTTCGTCGACCAGGCGCCGTTCCTGCTCCAGGTGGTCCTGGGGGCGCCCATCTTCGAGGAGATGGTCAAGTTCGGCCTCGCGCTCCTGCTCGCCCTGCCGCTCGTGGCGGTCTTCGGGGGCTTCGCCGCGCCGGGCCGGTGGCGCCACCGCGCCTGGCTGCTGCTGACGCTCCCCGTCGCCCTCGCCGTCGGCGTCGGGTTCGGCATCCTGGAGCACGTCACCTCCTACCCCGACGAGGACGGCGCGAGCCGCCTCTGGCGCATCAGCTTCCACGCCGTCAGCACCGGCCTGTCCATGGTGACGTTCTACGCCGTCGTGGCGTGGCCGGACCCCCGCGTGCGGTGGTTCGCCCCCCTGCCCGCCGTCGTCGTCCACTACGCCAACAACGCCAGCGCCGTCGTGCTGACCGTCGCGGACGCCGTCGTCCCCGTCGACGGCGCGGGGCTGCTGTCGTCGCTGCTGGTGGGGGTCGCCGCCGTGCTGCTGCTGGCGTTCCTCATCGCACCCGCGACCATCCGGGGGGCGATGGGCCGCCTGGCGACGAACCACCTCCCGGACCGGACGGCGCCCCGGGCCACGGCCGGACCGGGGCGGGGGGCGGACCCGGGGGGCCCGGCGTGACCTGCCGCCCCGCGCCGCCGTCCGGGCGCAGCCGCGCCATCCGCGCGTCGTAGGCGCGCCACACCTCGTTGATGGCCGCCTGCAGGGGCGCGTAGGCGAGGACCAGGAAGACGGCCGCCGCCAGCAGCAGGACCGCTCCCGTGGCCAGCAGCACCAGGCCGAGGGCCTGGGTCTCCTCCAGGGTGTCGCCCTCCAGGGGCTCCTCCGCCAGC
>JANQNI010000001.1 GCA_028289805.1 Thermoplasmatota archaeon
CGCCGGCGGCAAGTCCCGCGCGCCGCAGGGGCCACAGCAGGAGGCCGGCGCCGACGTGGACGAGGCTGGGCCCCAGGAGGGCGACGGGCTCCACGGGGACGCGGCCGATGACGTTGTGGCCGAGCAGCGCGACGATCGCTCCCGCGACGACCCAGGCGAACGGCGGCGCGCGGAGGGTGGCGACGGCCGCGAGGACCATCCCCAATCCGCTCAGGGTGCCGCCGAGGGCGAAGAACACCCAGTAGAAGCTGGGCTCGGCGACACTCGCCAGGGCCAGCAGGGCGCGCACGCCCACGACGACGGGGGCGACGAGCATCAGCGACAGGCCGACGGGCAGCAGCCGGGCGCGGTCCACGCGGGGGCGCAGCCGGGACGGGTCTTCAGGTTGACGCGGACCCGGCGACGATGCGGCCCAGGACGTCGCGCGCCAGTTCCTCGTTGCCGCGCAGGGTGGTGCGGTCGGCGCGCTGGCCCTGCCAGACCGTGTCCACGGTGCCGTCGGCGTCGAGGAAGACGGTGATGGGCTGGTAGCTCACTTGGAACAGGGGCCGGACCGCGTCGTCGGGGTCCCACCACTGCGCGCCGGGGGCCTCGGCGGCCTCGCGGCGCATGGCGTCCTCGTAGCGTTGGCCGTCGATGCTGACGCTGACGAAGTCGACGCGGTCCCCGTAGTCCGCGTGCAGGGCGTGCAGGGAGGGCTCCTCCGCCTCGCAGACGCTGCACCAGGAGGCCCAGATGTGAAACAGGACGGGGCGGCCGGCGTGGTCGGCCAGGGTGACGGGGTCGCCGTCCAGGTCCACCGCCTCGTAGTGGGGGGCGGGCTGGCCTTCCAGGGGGTGTCCGGTGCGGCCGTCGGCCGACTGCGTGCTGGCGACGGTGCCGCCGGGGCCGTCCTCGGCGCTGCCACCGCCGCGGCCGGGGTCCATGGGCTCGGTGGCGGGGCCGTCCGTGGGCGCGGTGCAGCCGGCGAGCACCAGGGCGGTCGCGGCCAGGAGGGGAAGGAAGCGCACGCACGGGACTTGGCGGGAGGGGGTCTTGGGGTTTTTCCCAGGAGTCGACCCGCGCGGCCGGCCGGATCGGCCGGAAGTAGCTAGAAGAGTACCTTCGCACGGACGCTAAATTGACTCCGTATTCTCTACCCTCGATGAAACTCCGGTCCCTCATCATCGCCTCCCTCCTGCTCCTGGTGACGCTCGCCGCCCCGGGAACCAACGCCGAGATCTGCCGCAACCGCAACGGCTGCGAGTTCTGGGACGACCTGTACCACGAGTACGTCCTGAACGACTTCGACACGGGCACCATCGACGTCATCATCGTCCCCAGCGCCGGCCCCTACGCCCTGCGCGACGTCAGCACCATCGAGCGGAGCATCCAGATGTGGGAGGACGGCATCCGCGCCGGCGCCGACGACTGGATGGCCGACCGCTTCGACGTGCGCACGTACACCGTCGGCTTCGACGTCATCCCCGAGGCCGCCCTGAACGACCCCGAGGTCATCGTCCTCAGCAGCGAGCACAACCCGTTCCTGCTCTTCGGCATCGGCCTGGCCGTCCCCATCTCCTGGTGCCACGGCTTCGACGCCTACCCGAGCTCCTCCTGGCACCAGCACGAGGGGAGCGTGTGGGCGATGGCCAGCACGGAGTGCCAGGGCGGCGGCGACCAGTGCGTCGTCCTGAACACGAGCTTCCTGCTGGGCGGGGAGCGCCGCATGTTCGACCTCAACAGCCACGAGTTCGGCCACTGCCTCGGCATCGGCCACGTGGGCGACGCCATGGACTTCGACGCCAAGACGGTGCCCATGCAGGACATCATGAGCTACCAGTACACGCCGAGCCAGGTCCACTGCGTCAGCACCCTGAACATCAAGGCGCTGCACGGCGTCTACGCCGACGCCCTGGGCGCGCCGGCGGGCCAGCCCCGCTACGACGGCGGCGAGTTCGTCCACATGCACCCCAGCGACTACGACCAGTTCGCGTGCAGCAACCCGGACGCGGCGATGGAAGTGCCGCTGCTGTCGTAGGCGGCGACGGCCGCCCCTTCCCCGCTCTCCCCCTCTCTCCGCTTCGCGTGCCGCCGCGCGTCACGCGTCCGTGCGCACCAGCAGGACGTGGCAGCCGGCCTTGCGCACGAGCCGGCCGCCCTGGCTGAAGTGCAGCCGGTCGTGCAGCCGCGACGGCCCCAGGGCGTGCATCACCAGCACGTCGTGGTCTTGGCTCTCCGAGACGATCTCGTCGATCACCTTGCCCTCCCGCTCCAGCAGTCGCGGCTCGACGCCGTGGGGCGTGCACCGGCGGGCGCCCTCCTCCAGCACCTCGAGGCACGCATGGTCCGTGGGCAGGAGACGGTCGTCGTGGTCCTCCTCCCAGATGCGCACCAGGTCCGGCGGGGCACCGTCGACGCCGTCCATGCGCACGGCCAGGAGGGTCACGTCGTGGGGCCCCGGCGCCAGCGCGCGCAGGCCGGCGTCGATGGCGTCGTAGCTGTCGTCGGTGCCGTCGAGGGGGAACAGGATGCGGGCCACGGACGCCCCCAGGGTGCGCGTGGCCTTGACGGGTGCGGTCGATTCCCGCGGGCGGCAACGCCCCACGCCCGCACCCCCGGCGCGTCCACGCGCGTCTGCCCGCGTCCGTGCGACCCTACGCCACCGGTGCCGCCCGCAGCGCCTCCACGACGGCGGGGTCCTCCAGGGTGCTCGTGTCCTGGGTGATCTCCTCGCCGCGGGCCACGGCGCGCAGGATGCGGCGCATGATCTTGCCGGAGCGGGTCTTGGGAAGCGCCTCGGCGAAGACGATGGCCTCCGGCCGCGCCGTCTTGCCGATCTCCTTGGCGACGTGGGCGCGCAGGTCCGCCTCGGTGGCCTCGCCGCGCAGGACGACGAAGGCGTGGATCGCCTCCCCCTTGACCTCGTGGGGGGCACCGACGACGGCCGCCTCCGCCACGGCGGGGTGCGAGACGAGCGCCGACTCCACCTCCATGGTGCCGATGCGGTGGCCGCTGACGTTGAGCACGTCGTCGAAGCGACCGAGGATCCAGTGGTCGCCGGCGGCGTCGCGGCGTGCGGTGTCGCCGGCGACGTAGAAGCGGCCGTCGAACAGGCCCCAGTACGTCTGCCTGTACCGCTCGGTGTCGCCCCAGACGCCGCGCAGCATCGAGGGCCAGGGCCGCGTGAAGACGAGGTAGCCTCCCTCGTCGCCCTGCACGGGGCGGCCCTGCTCGTCCACGACGGCGGGGGCGAGGCCGGGCAGGGCGGGACCGCAACTGCCGGGGCGCAGCGTCGTCGCGCCGGGCAGGGGCGAGAGCAGGATGCCGCCGGTCTCCGTCTGCCACCACGTGTCGACGATGGGGCAGCGGCCGCCGCCGATGACGCGGTGGTACCACATCCACGCCTCCGGGTTGATGGGTTCGCCGACGGTGCCGAGGATGCGCAGGCTGGAGAGGTCGTGGCGGGCGGGCCAGTCGTCGCCGGCGCGCATGAGCGCCCGGATGGCGGTGGGGGCGGTGTAGAGGACCGTGACCTTGTGCTTCTCCACCACGTCCCAGAACCGGTCCGGCTGCGGGTACGTGGGTCCGCCCTCGTACATCACCACCGTGGCTCCGTTGGCCAGCGGGCCGTAGGTGAGGTAGGTGTGGCCGGTGACCCAGCCCACGTCGGCGGTGCACCAGTAGACGTCGTCGTCCTGGAGGTCGAAGACCCAGCGCGTGCTGAGGCGGGCCCACAGCATGTACCCGGCGGTGCCGTGGACGATGCCCTTCGGCTTGCCGGTGCTGCCGCTGGTGTAGAGGACGAACAGGGGGTCCTCGGCGCCCATGGACTCCGCATCGGTGACGGGCGCGAGGCCGGGGTCGGACTCCAGGTCGTGCCACCAGGCGTCGCGTCCCTCCGCCATCGGCACGTCCTCGCCGGTGCGCCGCAGCACCACGACGTCGGCCACGTCGGGGCAGGAGGCGAGGGCCTCGTCCACGCTCTGCTTCAGGGGGACGACCTTGCCGTTGCGGTAGCCGCCGTCGGCCGTCACGACGAGCCGGGCGCCCGTGTCCTGGATGCGGTCGGCGAGGCTCTGGGCGCTGAAGCCGGCGAAGACGACGCTGTGCGGTGCGCCGAGGCGGGCGCAGGCCAGCATCGCCACCACCACCTCCGGCACCATCGGCAGGTACAGCACCACCCGGTCGCCCCGCGCCACGCCGCGGCCGCGCAGGACGCCCGCGAAGCGACAGACCTGCTCGTGCAGGTCCCCGTAGGTGAGCCGGCGCACGGCGCCGTCCTCCGCCTCCCACGCGATGGCGACCTGGTCCGCGCGCTCCGGCAGGTGCCGGTCGAGGCACTGCACGCTGGCGTTCAGGGCGCCGTCGGAGAACCAACGATAAAACGGCGCGTCGGCGTCGTCCAGGACCTCCGTCGGTTCCCGGTCCCACACCAGTTCCTCCCGCGCCCGCGCGGCCCAGAACGCCTCCGGGTCCGCCTCCGCCTCCGCCACCAGCGCCTCCAGCCGCGCCGCGTCCACGTGGGCACGGGCGGCGACGTCGGCGGCGGGCGGGAAGGCACGCTCCTCGTGCAACAGGGCGTCGAGACCGGTCATGCACGGCGCGATGGGTGCCCGCGTTGAAGACCGTGGTGGGGAGGGGTGGCGGAGTGCCCCCCCAAGGCCCCTACCAGAAAGGCTAAGCCGTTTGGCACAACGTTGGATGCGATGCGCGCGGGCCTCACCACGCTCCTGATGCTCCTCGCGGCGGTCCTCTCCGGCTGCCTCGACACCGACCCCGAACGCCTCACCGGCGCCGACGCCGGCCCGGAAGCCGGCGCGGACGCCGCCGACCTGGAGCGCAACCGGGCCTTCCTGGAGGACCACCCCCAGTTCTGCGACAGCGAGGACGCCTGCAAGTTCTGGGACGACGACTACCACCAGTACGTCGTCTACGACCTGGACACCACGGTCATCGACGTGGTCATCGTGCCGCCCGCGCCCGGAGCGAGCCCCCTCGACGAACTCGCCGCGTCCCGGCTGGCCGCCCAGGCGTGGAGCGACGGCATCGAGGCCCTGGGCCAGTCGTGGTTCACGGACAACTTCGCCATGAACGTCTACGCCGTCGGCGTCGACGTGCCCAGCCTCGACGCCGTGCAGGACCCCGAGATCATCGTCCTCTCCACCGCCGCCGTTCCAGACCGCTACGTAGGCATCGGCCTAGAGCCGAAGCAGTTCGGCTGCATCCTCCTCGGTGAGGAAACCCTCTACGAGTACCCCGTCCACGCCCACGGCGACGTCGAGGTCCGCGCATCCGACTGCACCGGCATCGGGTTCACCTGCTTCGCCATCAACGCCGGCCGCCTGTCGGACGTGCGCGCCCTGTACGACCTCATCGCCCACGAGATCGGCCACTGCCTCGGCGTCGGCCACGTCGGCGACGCCGGGGACTTCCGCGCCCGCTACGCCCCCGTGGAGGACATCATGAGCTACCAGGGCAACCCGGAGCAGGTCCACTGCGTCAGCAACCTCAACGTGCGCACCCTGGAGGGCGTCTACGCCCACCTGCTGGACCGGCCCACGGAGGAGCACCTGCCCCGCGGCAGCTACCTGCCCATGGCGCCGTGGGACTACGCCCAGGTGGAGTGCGAGAACCCGCCCGGCATGTAGGCGCGCAGGGGGCCCCGCCGACGTCGCGGTCCCCGCGCCTACCCGCGCATCAGGTTCCCGAGCAGGCCGGGGTTCTCCCCGCCGCTGCCGCCGCCCCCGCCACCCATGCGCGTGGAGAGCCACGCCAGGAAGCCCTGCGTGCTGCGGCTCTGGGTCCACACGGTGCCGGGGCCCGTGAACTCGCTGACGATGCCCTCGCCCGAAAACAGCGTGCTCTTGATGCCGCCCAGGCGGCGGATGTCGTGGTCGGTGCCGTGGGTGAAGGCGACGATGTGGCCCGTGTCGACCACGAACCGCTCGCCGGCGGCGAGGGCCTTCTCCTCGATGGCGCCGTAGCTGCTGAGAATCAGGTCGCCGTGACCCGAGACCTTCAGCATCACGAATCCCTCCCCCGAGAAGAAGCCGCGGGCGCCGGCCCACTTGGTGTCCACGTCCAACTCGGGGCTGCTGGCGAGGTAGCTGCCGTCCTGGACGACGAGGGTCTGTCCCGCGAGCTGGGTGTGCCACAGGTCGCCGGGCAGCACCGGGCACAGGTGGACCACGCCGCCGTTGCCGGCCGTGAACGTGTTCTGGAAGAAGCTCTCGCCGCCCATCAGGCTGCGCTTGAGGCCCTTCATGATGCCGCCGGACGCGGTCTTGATGGAGACGTCGCCCTCCATGGCCAGCAGGGCGCCCGCCTCCGCCTTGACGGCCTCGCCGGGCCCGAGGGTGACGGCGGCCTTGGCGTAGCTGGGTCGGTGCGTGATGTCGACCTTCATGGCGCCCGCACGCGCCGCCGGCGGGATAACGGCGCCGGGAGGAACCGGCGCGTCGCCGCACCCCATCAGCCTTATAGGAGGGGCAAGTGGGAAACCCACCGGGGCCCGCCCTGGAAGGAACCCCGATGCGATTCGACGCCCTGCCGCTGCACGAGACCACCCTGGCCGCCCTGGAGGCGATGGGCTTCGAGGAGACCACGCCCGTCCAGGAGGAGACCCTGCCCGTGTTGCTGGAGGGCCGGGACGTCGTCGCGCAAGCCCAGACCGGCACCGGCAAGACCGCGGCCTTCGGCATCCCCCTCGTCGAGGCCGCCCGCGACGGCCGCCGCGGCATCGTGCTGACCCCGACGCGCGAACTGGCCAAGCAGGTCCAGCGCGAACTGCAAAGCATCGCCCACGGCTCCCCCGTGGACGTGGTGTGCCTCATCGGCGGCGCCAGCTTCCCCGACCAGGTGCGCGCCCTCAAGCGCCACCCCGACGCCATCCTCGTCGCCACCCCCGGCCGCGTCGTCGACCACCTCCAGAAGGAGACCCTCGACCTCTCCGGCATGGCCGCCCTCGTGCTGGACGAGGCCGACGAGATGCTCTCCATGGGCTTCGCCGACGAACTGGACGCCATCGTCGAGACGCTGCCCGAGCAGCGCCAGACCATGCTGTTCACGGCCACCCTCCCCCCGGCCATCGAGAAGCTCGCCAAGCGGGCGCTGCGCGACCCGGCGACGATCCGGGCCCGCGGCGGCCAGGACAAGGGGGCGGCGGCCACGGTGGAGCAGTGCTTCGCCCTCGTGCGCTTCCACGACCGCCCCGACGCCGTGCGCCGGCTGCTCCTGTCCGAGGACCCCAAGGCCGCCCTCCTGTTTTGCAAGACCCGCGGCCGCGTCGAGGACCTCGCCGAGGCCCTGCGTGACGTCGGAGCGGAAGCGCTGCACGGCGGCATGGGCCAGCCGATGCGCGACGCCGTCATGAAGCGCTTCCGCGACGGCCGCACCCGCCTGCTCGTCGCCACCGACGTCGCCGCCCGCGGCCTGGACGTGGAGGACGTCGAACTGGTGCTGCACGACGAGCCCGCCACCGACGTGGAGACCTACATCCACCGCGTCGGCCGCACCGGCCGCGCCGGCCGCGAGGGCCGCAGCGTGCTGCTGCTCGGCCCCGGCGGCATGCGCAAGCTCGCCCCCATCCAGCGCGCCACCGGACGCCTGCAGAAAATCGAGGTCCCCACCGACGCCGACCTGGCCGGGCTGCGCCGCGACCGCCTCGTGGCCGAACTGGTGGGACTGGAGGAAACCGGCCCGTCCGCCCAGGGCGTCCTGGACAAGGCGATGGCCACCGGCCTCGACGCGCGGGACGTCGCGCTGCGGGCGCTGGAACTGCTGGCCGCATCCCAGGCGGAGCCGGAGGACGAGGACGCCGGCGGAGAACCGGACGAGGACGCCACCGCCGCCCTCGCGCTGAAGGTCGGCCTCATGGACAACGTGCGCCCCGGCGACCTCGTCGGGATGCTCGCCAACGAGGGCGGCCTGCGCGGCGACCAGGTCGGCCGCATCGACCTCCTGCCCCGCATGAGCGTCGTCGAGATCCCCGCCCGCGAACTCCCCCGCATCATCGGGGCCCTGGAGCGGACGAAGGTGCGCGGCCAGTGGGTGCGGCCCCGCGAGGCCGAGGACTGGCGGTTCAAGGCGCAGCCGCGATAGCCGAAGCCCGGCGACGCAAGCAGACCACCAGAACGTCTAAGCACCCGAAGGACGCCCCCGACCTGATGCGCGTGGTGGCGACCTCCATCCTGATGCTTGTCCTGACCCTGTCCGGCTGCCTGAACGGCGACGGCGAGACCGAACCCCTCGACAGCGCCGACCTGGGTGTACCCGAGGCAGGGGCCGGCGTGGACGGCTTCGACTGGACCGGCCTCAACGCCTCCTACCCCTACGACGCCCTGACGCAGTACTGCCTCGACGCCGGCAACTGCACCTACTGGGACGGCCAGTTCCACCAGGGCACCGTCTACGAACTGGACACCACCGTCCTCGACGCCGTCGTCCTGCCCGTCCCCGCCGCCGAGCCCGTCTCGGCCACCACCGCCGCGGGCATGGCCACGAGCGCCTGGAGCCTCGTGGAGACCTACGCCGCGGACTGGTTCGTGGACGCCTGGGAACTCAACACCTACGTCGTCGGCCAGGACGTCCCCAGCGCCGACGCCGTCTCCGACCCCGAGATCATCGTCCTCAGCGAGTCGGGCCAGCGCAGCACCAGCATCGGCCTCAACGCCGAGCAGGTGGCGTGCAGCGTCACCGACGGCCTGCCCACGGAGGCCCAGAGCGCAGCCTTCGTCCCCGGCAGCCTCGCCACCCGCGTCTACCCGGTCCACGAACACGACGGCATGGCCATCTTCGCCGCCGAGTGCATCACGGGCGGCTTCCGTTGCCTGGCCCTGAACTTCAGCGGCGCCCTGGGCGGCAACAACGACCTCTACGACCTCGTCGCGCACGAGGTGGGCCACTGCCTCGGCCTGAGCCACGTCGGCGACGCCCTGGACTTCAACGCCCGCTTCGTCCCCGTGGCCGACATCATGGCCTACGCCGACAACCCGAGCCGCGTCTCCTGCGCCAGCAACCTCAACGCCCGCGTCATGGAGGGCATCTACGCCGAACTGGCCGGCCAGGAGCGCCCCGCCTGGATGGACGCGGTCGACCACATGGGCATGGACCCCTGGGAGTACGAGACCGTCGACTGCCCCCTTCCGCCGCCCGGAATCCTTGCCCGTCAGACGACGTAGACGGCGAGCAGGACGCCGGGCACCCTACACGACGTGGGCGACCAGGAAGGCGAAGTGCAGCCCCGCCCCAGCCAGCACCATCAGGTGCCAGACGCCGTGGAAGCCCACGTACCGGGGCCACAGGTCCGGCTTCTTCAGCGCGTAGCCGACCGCGCCGAGGGTGTAGACCACGCCACCGGCCACCAGCCACACAAGGCCGTCGCCCGCGAACCGCTCCACCACGGGCACGATGCCGACCAGGACCACCCACCCCATCAGGACGTAGACCAGGCTCGTCAGCCAGCGCGGCGTGAAGGGGGCAAACAGCTTCAGGGCCACCCCCGCCACCGCCAGGCCCCACACGACGCCGAACAGGCTCCACCCCCACGCGCCGCCCAGACCCACCAGGCAGACGGGCGTGTAGGTGCCGGCGATGAACAGGAAGATGCTGATGTGGTCGATGCGCCGCAGCCAACCGCTGCGCTCCTGTCCGTGGGCGGTCTGGACCAGGTGGTGCGTCGTGCTCGCCGCGAACAACGCCACCAGCGTCGCCCCGTACACGGCGAAGCTGGTCACCGCGAGGGGTCCCTCCGCCAGCACCACGAGGATCACGAGGCCGGCCACCGCCAACAGGGCGCCGACGCCGTGGGTGACGAAGTTGAACGCCTCCGCGCCGCGGGGGACGTGGACGTGCTCCATGTGGGAGCCACAGCAGGGCACGGGAGATAAGGGGGGCAGTGTCCAGGGGGAAAGCTGGCGTCCCACGGCGCACTGTGCAAGGAGAGAGGAAGAAGGAAGGGGAGAGGAAAGCCGATGGACCGGCCTCGCATCCGCCTACGCGGCCGCGCGCCGCGCCGGGTGCCATCATCGACGCGCCAGGGCGCGTCGAATCCGGGCACCCGCCGCGCTACGCTCGGCTTACGCCGCAGCGCGCCGCGCCGGGTGCCACGCGTCGAGCGTCTCCTGGTCGATGCGGGTCAGGATGGACTCGTCCACCTCGGCCAGCAGGTTCCAGGCGACGTCGAGGGTGTCCTCGATGCTGCGGTCGTCGTCGATGCCCTGGCGGACGTAGGCGTCCTCGAAGCGGTCGGCGAACTCCAGGATCTGGAGGTCGCGCTTGCTCAGGGCGTCCTTGCCGACGATGGCCACGAGGCCGCGCAGGTCACGACCCTCGGCGTAGAGGGCGTAGCACTGGTCGCTGACCTTCTTGTGGTCGTCGCGGGTCTTGGAGCCGCCGATGCCGGCGTTCATGAGCCGGCTGAGGCTGGGCAGCACGTTGATGGGCGGGTAGACGCCCTTGCGGTGCAGCTCACGGCTGATGACGATCTGGCCCTCGGTGATGTACCCGGACAGGTCGGGGATGGGGTGCGTGATGTCGTCGCCCGGCATCGTCAGGATGGGGAACTGGGTCACGCTGCCCTTCTTGCCCTTGATGACGCCGGCGCGCTCGTACAGGCTCGCCAGGTCGGTGTACATGTAGCCGGGGTAGCCGCGGCGACCGGGCACCTCTTCGCGGGCGGCGCCGATCTGGCGCAGGGCCTCACAGTAGTTCGTGACGTCCGTGAAGATGACCAGCACGTGGTAGCCGAGGTCGAAGGCGAGGTACTCGGCGGCCGTCAGTGCGAGGCGGGGCGTCAGGAGACGCTCGACAGCGGGGTCGTCGGCGAGGTTCTGGAAGATCACGGCACGCTTCAGAGCGCCGGTGCGCTCGAACTCGTTCATGAACTTCTTCGCTTCCTCGTTCGTGATGCCCATGGCCGCGAAGACCACGGCGAACTGCTCGTCGCCGCCGCGCACCTTGGCCTGGCGGGCGACCTGCAACGCGATGTCGTTGTGGGGCAGACCGCTGCCGCTGAAGATGGGCAGCTTCTGGCCGCGAATCAGCGAGTTGTTGCCGTCGATGGTGCTGATGCCCGTCTGGATGAAGTCGTGGGGGCTGGCACGGCTGTACGGGTTGATGGCGGCACCGAGGATGTCGCGGTAGTCGTCCGGGATGATCTCGGGACCGCCGTCGATGGGGGTGCCGGCACCGCTGAAGACGCGACCGAGGATGTCCTTGCTGACACCGAACTTGATGGTCTCACCGAGGAACTTCACGGTGGTCTTGTCGTTGTCGATGCCGTCGGTGCCCTCGAAGACCTGCACGACGACGCTGTCGTCGCTGGTGTCGAGGACCTGGCCGCGGCGCTCGCTGCCGTCGGGCAGCTTCAGGTCCACCAGTTCGCCGTAGCCGACCGCGTGGGTCTTCTCGACGAACACCAGGGGACCCTTGATGCCCTGGATGGTCCGGTATTCCTTCTGCGCCATTAGGCGGTCACCTCCGTCTTCAGGGCACTGCGCACGGCGTCGAAGTCCTTGTCCATGGTCTTGGTGGCGGCCTCGATGGCGGACTTGTGGTCGGCCACGAAGCGGCTGCGGGCCAGTTCGGTGCTGAAGCTCATGCCGATGAGGTCCTTGGCGGGCACGCCGTCGGCCAGGGCCTGCTGGGCCATGGCGTCGTAGCGCAGGGCGGCCTTCCAGATCAGGTAGTCCTTCTCCAGGTTGCTGCTGGCGTCGACGGGGTCGAAGCCGTTCTGCTGCAGGAAGATCTCACGCAGCAGGCGCGCCGTCTCCAGGGTGACCTGCTGCTCGGGCGGCAGGGCGTCGGAGCCGACGAGTTGCACGATCTCCTGCAGTTCGGCCTCCTTTTGAAGCAGGTCCATGGCCTGGGCCTTGACCTCGTTCCAGTCCTCGGCGGCGTGCTCGCGGTAGTAGTCCCCAAGGAACTCGGGGTACAGCGAGTACGAGTTGAGCCAGTTGATGGCGGGGAAGTGGCGGCGCTGGGCGAGCTTGGCGTCCAGGGCCCAGAACACCTTCACGATGCGCAGCGTGGCCTGCGTGACGGGTTCGCTGAAGTCACCGCCGGCGGGGGACACGGCACCGATGGCGGTGACGGAGCCCTCCTGGCCGTTGAGGGTGGTGCAGCGGCCGGCGCGCTCGTAGAACTCGCTCAGGCGGGCGGAGAGGTAGGCGGGGTAGCCCTCCTCACCGGGCATCTCCTCGAGACGGCTGCTGATTTCACGCATGGCCTCAGCCCACCGGCTGGTGGAGTCGGCCATCAGGGCCACGTCGTAGCCCATGTCACGGTAGTACTCGGCCAGCGTCATGCCGGTGTAGCAGGACGCCTCGCGGGCCGCCACGGGCATGTTGCTCGTGTTGGCGATGAGGCAGGTGCGGGCCATGAGGGGGTTGCCCTCGTTGACGGGGTCGGGGAGCTCGGGGAACTCGTCCAGGACCTCCGTCATCTCGTTGCCGCGCTCGCCGCAGCCGATGTAGACCACGACCTGGGCGTCGGAGTATTTGGCCAGGCTCTGCTGGGTGACGGTCTTGCCGGAGCCGAAGGGGCCGGGGATGGCCGCCGTGCCGCCCTTGGCGATCGGGAACAGACCGTCCAGGATGCGCATGCCGGTGTTGAGGGGGATGGTGGGCAGCTGCTTCTCGGCGAACGGCCGGGGCTTGCGCACGGGCCACTTGTGGGCCAGGCGGACCTCGGTGCCGTCCTCCATGGTGGCGACGACGTCGTCGACGGTGAAGGAGCCGCTCTTGATGTCACGCACCTTGCCGCCCTTCTGGTCGGGGGGCAGCATGATGGAGTGCAGCACGGTGCTGGTCTCCTGGACGGTGCCGATGACCTCGCCGGGGTTGACGTGGTCGCCGGGCTTCACCGTGGCGGTGAACTCCCACCTCTTCTCGTGGTCCAGGCCGGGGACGTCGACACCGCGCAGGATGAAGTCGCCCATCTGGTCCTGGAGGACCTCCAGCGGACGCTGGATGCCGTCGTAGATGCTCGTCATCAGGCCGGGACCCAGTTCGACGACGAGCGGCAGGCCCGTGTTCTCCACAGGTTCGCCGGGCTTGACGCCGGAGGTGTCCTCGTACACCTGGATGATGCTCTTGTCGCCCTCGATCTGGATGACCTCACCCATGAGGCGCTCCTCACCGACACGCACGATGTCGTACATGCGGGGCTGGATGCCCTTGGCGGTCACGACCGGACCGGAGACGCGGTACACGGTTCCCTGTTGGCTTACCATAGGTCTACACCGACTGCTTGCTTGATCTTCTCACGAAGGGTGTTGTCCTCGTCCGTGCCGACGGCGACGAGGGTGGGCTTGACGGAGCCCACCAGTTCGTCGCGCAGGCGCGGTTCGAGGCCGGAGACGTCACTCGTCTCCATGACGAGGATGCTGACGTCCCCGTCGGCCATGGCGAGGCGGGCGCCCCGCTCCAGTTCCTCGGCACCGGCGACGGTCCACACCTTTCGGATGCCGGCGAGGCGGAATCCAAGGGTGAAGCGGTCGCTGCCGACGACGGCGATCTCGCTCATGCGACAAGCTCCCTGAGACGTTCTTCGGAGAGCCCGGCGGCCTTGCCGCGGGCCAGCGCGCGCAGGCGCAGGACCTCACGGTGCTTCCGGGCGAGGTAGAGGAGGATGGGGACGATGGAGAGGGGGGCGGAGTGGCCCAGGCGGTCCAGTTGGGCGAAGTGCCACTGGCGCAGGGCGGCCTGGAACGGGGCGAGGCGGCCGGCCTCGGCACTGCCCCGGATGGCGTCCTGGAGGCTCTGGGGCAGGCCCAGCTCGACGACGCCCTCGGAGAAGGCGGCCAGGGAGTCCTTGCCGGCCAAGGCCATGACGTCCTTGACGGAGACGCTGCGGCCGCCGGGGACGACGTAGGGCGAGAAGTCGCCCGACTGGTCCGAGGCGACCCACCGGGCCGCGTTCTGGAGGTTCTTGGCGTCGACCTCGCGGCGCACGAACTCCAGCATCAGCCCGGCGCCTTTCTGCCGGCTCCCCTCCAGGGACTCCAGCAGGCGGGCGAAGTACGCCTTGTCCAGGGCGTCCTCGTAGGCGGAGAGGTCGGAGTCGGCGGGCACCTTGCGCAGGACGCGCGCCCAGTCGGCGCCGACGGGGCCCTGGCGCTCCAGGGCTGCGGCGACCTCCTCGGGGGTGCGCACGTCTTCGGCCAGCAGGGGCTGGAACAGGTCGTAGGTGTCCAGGTCTTCCAGCAGCAGCTCCTTGAGAAGCTCCTCCCGGCTGGCACCGCCCTGCTTGCCGCGCAGGACCGTCTTGATGTCCTCGACGAGGTGGCGCTGGAGCCACAGGGCCACGAGGGCACCGCCCTCGCCGTCGACCATGCGACGCACGGAGGCGTCGGCGCGCTCCTCGTTGACCGTCAGGGCGGCCTCCAGGAGGTCCAGGTCGCGGAAGCGGCCGGACAGTTCGTCGACCTCCGTCTTGTAGGCGGAGTCCTGGATGTAGCGCGTGATCTCGCTGAGGTCCATCTTCAGCAGCTTCTCGTACTCGGACTCCGGGATGAGCTTGGAGCGACGCGCCTGGACGCGGGCGACCGCGTAGGCGTAGTTCGTCTTCTTGCTCCCCTTGACGCGCAGCACGGTCATGCCTCAGCCGAACAGGGCCGCTTCTTCGCGCAGGACGTCGCGCCACAGGTCGCCCAGCAGCGTCTCGTAGCTCAGGTCGAGGCGCTGGGTGCCGTCGTCGCTCTCGACGACGATGCCGCCGGCCCCGTCGAGGGTGCCGGCGTGCTCGTAGGGGCCCGCCGACGCTGCGTCCTGGTCCTTCCGGGTGCTCCAGACGCGACCGCTGCCGCCCAGGACGGACTTGGCCGTCGCGAGCAGCTTCTTGACGTGGCCGTCGCGGACGTCCTGCGGCAGGGCCGAGAACCCTTCCACGAGCGTCCGGCGCAGCTCCTCGCGCAGTTCGGCCTCGGTCGTCAGGACGACCTTGCGGGCCTCGAACTCCGCGGAACTGAGCACCTGGGCCTTGACCTGCTCGGCGTCCCGGCCGGCCTGGGCGAGGCGCTGCTCCTCGTAGGAGCGCGCCTGCGCCTCGGCCTCGGCGACCAGCTTGGCCGCCTGCGCACGGGCGTCGTCGATCAGTTTCTGGGCTCGGGCGTCGCCGTCGCGGCGGACCTCACCGATGACCTGCTCCAGTCCCATGTTGGGTGCTCCGGCCCTTAGATCCTCAGCCAGATCAGGATGGCCATGACGAGACCGAAGATGACGATGGTCTCGGGGATGACGGTCAGGACGAGGCCCTTACCGAAGTTCTTCTCGTCCTCGGCGGTCGCGCCGACGGCGGCCGCGCCGATGCTGTACTGGGCCAGAGCCGTGCCGATGCCGGCCATGCCGACCGCGAGACCTGCGCCGATGGCCATGAGGCCAGATTCCACTGCCATGGTGTTTTCTCCTTGTGTGTTGGGTGTCCTTCAGGCCAGGACGGGGCCGGAGAGAGGGATGCGGGAGGAGGAAGCCTCAGGGCTCACGCGCGCCGACCCCCGAAGGGTTGATAAGCGCGACCTCCGCCGGTGTAGAACTTCTGGAAGAACTCGACGAACTGCAGACGCAGGGACTGCAGGCCGCCGGAGAGCATCGCCAGGGCCGTGATGGCGACCATGCCGATGAGGTAGACGATCCAGCCGACGACGCTGTGGTAGCTGCCGCCGCCGATGACGTCGAAGCCGATGGCCATGAAGGCCAGGGCCATGCCGGCCTTGCTGGCGCCGATGGCGGCCAGACGGGTGTAGCTCAGCACGTTGCCGGCGAACCCGAGGACCTCCAGGATGCTGATGAAGCCGACGCCGAGCACCTTGGCGGTGCCAATCCACAGCAGGACGATGCCGACGACGGCGCCTCCGACGCCGATGGCTAGCATCGTCGTATCCCCGTTGGAGAGGATGGCGACCGGGATGGAGGCGAGGATGATGAGCCAGCTCACCTTCTCCTGGATGGCGAGGGTGACGCCGTGGCTGGCGGCGACGTTGCGCACGCCGAGGATGAGGCCCAGGACCAGGTGGACGATGGCGATGATGACGCTCCAGACGAGCAGCGCCTGGATGTCGTGGATCTTCGAGTAGTAGCCGAGGTTGACGATGCCGCCGGCGCTGACGTGGACCTTGCTGTGGGGCGTCAGGATGCCGCCCGAGTGGTCGTCGCCGTGGTCGTCCCCGTGGCCGTCGTCGCCGTGGGCGGCGGTGGCGTTCGTGTCGTGGCCGGTGGTGGCGTTCTCGTCGGCCTGCTGGAGGGACTCGGTCCCGTGCCCTGACCCTCCTGCGTCGAGGGCGTACGCGTCCGCGGTGGGGGCGTAGCCGGTCTTGTAGAAGAATCCGTGCGGCTCGTCCTCGTACGGGATGTCCATCCCGAGGATGTTCTCCCAGGAGGGTTCCTCGTCCGCGTATTTCTCGTCCACGACGAAGTGGATGCCGAGGGCCTCGCCGAAGACGACGCCGCCGATGAGGGCCGCCATGAAGCCACCCATCATGAGGGCGCGGCCGACGGCGGGGCCGCCGATGCCGAAGACCTTCTTGGTCTTCAGGAGGTGGCCCACGAGCATGATGACGAGGCCGACGACCAGGTCACCGACCATGAGGCCGAAGAACAGGGGGAAGAAGATGAACATCAGCTTCGTGGGGTCCAGCTCCCCGTAGCGGGGGCGGCCCAGGAGGCCGAGCATGAACTCGAAGGGCTTGGCGAGGCCGCGGTTGACGAGCTTGACGGGCGCCTCGTCCTCGGGGTCGACGTCGTGGTGGTCGTCGTGGCCGTGCCCGCCGCCGTGACCGTGGTCGTCGTGGCCGCGGGGGGCGTCGCCCAGGGACTCGAAGTAGACGCTGTCGCCGTAGCGGGCGGCCAGGGCGTTCTGGACGCGGTTGGCCTTGTCGACGGGGATCCACCCCTCGACGTGGAACGTGGTCTCGGTGACCGCGAACTGGAGGGGCGCCTGGGTCTTGTCGACCTCCTGGGACAGGTGGCGCTCCAGGGCGGCCAGGCGGGGGCCCCACTCGGCGCGCAGGGTGTCCATGCGGGCCTCGGCGCCCTGCATGCGGGCGATGACCTCGGCGCCCCGCTGGCTCAGTTCGCCGAGGCGCTGGCGGGGGGTGCCGGAGGCGCCCTCGGGGAGGTTGGCGGGGCTGAAGCCGGCCTCTGCGAGGACGCGGTCGGCCGTCTGGGCGTCGTGCGCGGCCACGGCCACGGCGACGTGGGCGCCGTCGACGCTGGCGTCGAAGGAGACGCCGGCCGCGGTCAGGGCCGGGCGGGGGTCCGTGCGGACCGTGCCCAGGTAGCCCCGGATGCTCCGGATGTCGCCCAGCATGGACAGGTCCACGTCCAGGGAGGCGAAGGGTGCGAGCGCGGAGGTCTCCGCGTCGAGGGTGGACTGCTCGTGGCGCAGGTCCGAAGTCTCGTCGACGACCGGCTGGATCGCCTCCCGCGCCTCGCGCAGGATGGCCTCGGGGTCGTGCGGGCGCATGCCCTTGCCCTTCAGGCCGTCGGCGCCCAGGGTCTTCAGCAGACCGCGGGCGTGGACGAGCAGGGCGCTGGCCTGGTCGCCGGCCTCCAGGGGGGTTCCGATGGTGGTGGTGCCGGTGGGGTCCGCGAAGTCCTCGACGTGGACGACGCCCTCGTCGTGGAGGGTCTCGATGACGTCCTCCAGGTGGCTCTTGTGGCCGCCCAGGAGGACACGCGTCATGCGCGCCGGCTTGAACATCCTACAGCGACTCCTCGAAGAGCTTCAGGACGCGGTCGGTCACGCCGCCCACGCCGGACTCGAAGCGGTTGCGAAGGTCCGTCGCCTCGTGCTTGCCGTCGGAGAGGGCCTTCTTGGCCTCCTCCTCGGCGTCGGCGCGCGCCTCGGCGACGCGGTCCTGGTAGGCAGCGTCGGCGGTGGCCTTGCCCTCCGCGAGGACGGTCTCCGCCTGGCGGCGCGCATCCGAGAGGATGGCCTGCGCCTGGGACTCTGCCTCCTGCACGCGCGTGGCGGCAGCGGCTTCGGCGTCCTTGATCCGCAGCAGCAGTTCGCTCTTCAAGGGGGATCACCCGGCCCCTCCTTTCAAAGGGGCCTGTGCGCGGCCAGAGAAGACCCCTATTTGATGGCTTTGGGGGTCGGAGCGACCGGGAGGCCGCGGGGCCCGCGCTGGAGGCGCGGGCGGACGCTGCGCAGGCCGTCCGCAGGGGGCTGCCGTCGGCTGTAGGGCGCCGGCATCTACGGCCCCGGCGGCCACGTCTCCAACTCCCCCTCCGCGCGCATCGCCTGCATGCGGGGGTGCAGGACGACCTCGTGGCGCAGCCCGTCGTGGGTGCGCCGCACCTGCACCAGGCCGTCGGCCTCCATCCGCTGCAGGTGCCAGCGGACGGCGCGGGGGGTGACGCCCAGTTCGCGCGCGATGGCGCGCCAGGAGACCCGCGCGTCCGCCTCCACGCGCTCGAGGATGGCGCGGGCCGTCTCCAGGCGCCAGGTGGCGAGGATGCTCTGGTGGATGCGGTCGCCAACGCGGGTGGGGAAGTGCAGGACGCGGCGGCCCTTGCGCTGGGTGACGACGCGGTTGTCGCGGCGCAGGACGCGGACGTGGTGCAGGGCACTGGTGCGGGCGACGCCCAGGTGGTTGGCGATGTCCTGGAGGCAGGCTCCGGGGCGCGCCTCGAGGAAGCCCAGCAGCCGCTCACGGGCGCCGTCGCCGTCGCTCACGGACCCGCCCCCCAGTCGCGCACGGTGGCGTGGGCCAGACG
>JANQNI010000025.1 GCA_028289805.1 Thermoplasmatota archaeon
CACCGCCAGCCGCACCCTGGCCCAGCGCCTCGCCGAGGAGTTGGGCGCCGAGGTCGCCGAGGTGGACATCCGCCGCTTCCCCGACGGCGAGGTGTACGCCCGCATCGTCAGCGACATCGAGGGCAAGCACGCCGTCCTGGTGCAGACGACGGCGCCCAACGACAACCTCGTCGAGTTGCTGCTGCTCCAGGACGCCGCCAAGGAGCACGGGGCGTCCAAGATCACGAGCGTCATCCCGTACTACGGCTACGCGCGCCAGGACCGCGTCTTCAAGCCGGGGGAGGCCGTCAGCAGCCGCGCCGTCGCGCGCGCCCTGGCCACCACCGCCGACCAGGTCGTCACCGTCGACCCCCACAAGGAGGACATCCTCGACTTCTTCTTCGACGGCGCCCACAGCGTCAGCGCCGTGCCGCAGTTGGCCGCCGAGCTGGGCAACTGGGGCGTCGACCTCGTCCTCGCCCCCGACCGCGGCGCCCGGCCCCGCGCCGAGCAGGCCGCGAAGCTCCTGGGCGTCCCCTGCGACCACCTGGAGAAGACCCGCCTCGGCCCCACGCAGGTCGTGATGAAGGCCAAGGACCTGGACGTCTCCGGCAAGCGCGTCGCCATCCTCGACGACATGATCGCCAGCGGCGGCACCATGGTCACGGCCGCGCGGCAGCTCAAGGAGCAGGGCGCGACGAAGGTGTACGCCGCCTGCACCCACGGCCTGTTCACGGATGACGCCGTGCCGCGCCTGCTGGCCGGCGGCATCGACCGCGTCCTGTGCACGGACACCCTCGAAAACGACGGCTGCGACCACGTCAGCGCCGCCCCCGCCATCGCGCAGCACGTCGGCGCCGCCGCCACCGTGCCCGCCTGAGCCGCCGCACCAAGCCCGCCAGCCCACAGCCGTGCGCAGCAACGTTTAATCATCGCGACCAAGGGTCGCAGTTCATGGCATCCAAGTGGTGGGTGGCCGGTGCCACCCTGCTCATCGCCCTCTCGGGCTGCGCCGAGCCCAGCGGCGGACTCAACCAGTGGGAATACACCCCGCCCGAGGAGCGGGAACCCCAGGAGACCCTGGCCTCCGAGCCGGCGCCCAACACGGCCCCCGAGGCCATCCTCGCGGCGAGCGTGCTCAACGGCACCGCCCCCCTCAACGTCACCCTCACCCTGGAGGGCAGCGACGCCGACGGCGACAACCTGACCTGGGAGCTCACCGTCGGCAACGAGACCGAGACCGGCGACGCCCTGCCTGCCACCGTGAACCGGACCCTGGAGGCCGGCAACCACACCTTCACGCTGGTCGTCCGCGACGGCGAGCTGGCGGGCAACGCCACCCTCGTCATCGCGGTCGCCGAGGCCGTCGAGGTCGTGGAGGAGGTCAGCGACGGCATGTGCCACCGGGACACCGCGAACCAGGGCGACCTCTACGTCCACGACGAGGGCGGCACCTGGGTCTTCATGGAGAGCAACGACGTCCCCGGCCTCCAGGTGGGCAACAGCCACCCGGGCGGCCCGGAAGCCGGCACCGCAGGGTTCGAGAAGGCCGAGTGGGCGGACTGCCAGAACCCCGACCTGATGCTCATCTGAACACGCTCGGAAGCAACGCTTAAACCAAGGCCCCGAGTCGCCGGCCCATCGGCCCCCCTCGGGGGGCAGGTGAACCTCATGAAGCGTGGAAGCCGCGCCTGGAAGAAGCCAGGCAACCAGCGCTGGAAGTGGCGCAAGAAGAAGATGCGCCGCCGCAAGCGCGCCCTGCGCGCCCGCAAGGGCTGATTTCCCTCCTCCCTCCTGGGCCGGGACGTGTTCCTGGCCCTGCATCCGCCGGACCCTTCGGTTCCGTGTCCTCCCGGGGATATGGTGTAACCAGGTATCATCGTGGGCTCCAGTGATGGAGATGATGAGAAGAGGGTCAGCCAAGACGGGGTAGCTCCCCGATCCGTGACGATTCACTGGAGCGCTGATCCATCGGAGTGACCCGCTGATCTGGGTTCAAATCCCAGTGTCCCCACTACGAACACTGGCCCAAGGGTCCGGCATCCTTTTCTCCCGCATCCAAGGTGGACGCCCATGGACATCCAGAAAATCCTCAGCATCCTCGCGCTCGTCGTCGGCGTGTTCGTCCTCGGCGTCAGCGTCGCCCTCATGGGCACCCCCATCACCGACATCGGCATGCTCAGCACGACGCTCGTCTTCGTGCTGCTGGGCGTCTTCGGCCTCCTGCTCAGCCGGCAGGAACAGACCGCCTGAGCCGCCCCGGCATCTCCTCCCCTCCCCCCATTGCGGCGCTTCGGCGCCATCCCCGCGCATCGTTTCGCAGCCCGTGTGCGCACCGGCCGCACCCCCGAGCGTCGAGTTGGACGGAACTCCTGCAAAAGCACCAACAACCGTGCTACTACCGTTTTGAAGGGAGAGCGATACTCCAGGATGATGACATCCATGCGCATCGCACGCGCGACCCTGATTTCTTGCACATTGATGTTGTTTCTCCCCCTTTGTACCGCAGCGGAAGACCGGGGAGCCCCGACGGATTGGATCTCCACACCCCAAGGACCTGTAGAGAGCAGGGATCCCAGCGCCCCCGGGGAAACCTCGCCCCCCGACCACGCGGGAGACGGGACCGGCGCGTCCGCGATCCACCCCCCGGACGGGGGCGACCCCGAGGGCTGGCCCCCGCACGTCGCCACCCCCGCACCGGACGGTACGCCGTCGCCCGGCCCCGGCCCCGCGGGAGTGCCTGCGACAGCGGCCCCGGCGCTGGCTGCGGCCGCGGGACTGTTTACGCGCACGCACGGAATGTCCGTGCTGGAGCATCCGAACCGGCGCGCCCTGTTCGACTACATCGACGCCCACCCGGGCACCACGTTCCGGGAACTGCTGCGCGCGACGGACATGGCCGCGGGCACGGCGCGCCACCACCTGTCGGTGATGCTGCGCTGCGAGGTCGTCGTGGAGCGCGCGCACGGCCAGACGATGCGCTACTTCCACCCGGACCAGGAACACCTGGGCGACTGGGACGCCGTGGTGGTGCTGCGGCAGCCGGACATGGACCGCATCTACCGCTGGCTCCTGGACCATCCGGGCGTCATCCAGCGCACCGTCCTCGACGCGGCGGAGTCGTGGGGGTGGAGCCGCAGCACGACGCAGCACCGGCTGAAGCGGCTGGTGGACAACGACCTCGCGCAGGTGCGGGACCTGGGGCGCAGCAAGGCGTACCGGGCCCGCGCGGTGGGGGCGGCGGGCGCGACGGACGCGATGCGCGCGGCGTTCCCCCGGCCCACGCCGGGGGTGCCTCACAGCATGGGCCAGTAGAACCGCGTCGCCAGGTACGTCACCACGAGCGCCACCACCGTCAGGGGGACGCCCACGCGCAGCAGGTCGTAGGGGTTCCAGAGTCCACTCTGGTAGGTGATGACGTTGGCGGGGTTGGCGACCACCAGCAGGAAGCCGAAGGCGGTGCCGATGGCGGTGGCCATGCCGACCTCGACGAGGTCCGCACCCAGCAGGGCGCCGATGGCCAGCGTCACGGGGGCGAGCACGGCCGCGGTCCCGCCGTCGCTCATGACGTTGGTGAGGATGGTGCTCAGCACCAGGGCACCTACCAGGAGCACGGCGGGGCCGGTCCAGATGGGCAGGCCCAGGAGGCCGCCCGCGAGCCAGTCGGCGGCGCCGGTGTCCTGGAGGCTCTGGCCGAGGGAGAGGGCCGCGCCGTAGATGAGGGGGACGCCCCACGCGATGCGGCGCCGGGTGTCGCTCCAGTCGAGGATGCCGGTGACGAACAGCAGCACGGCGCCGACGACGGCGATGGTGCCGAGGCCCCAGCTGGTGCCCTTCCAGACCCACAGCACGACGGTGAGGCCCATGATGACGAGCACCCGCTGCTGCTGCCGGTCGAGGGGTTCGACCTCCAGGGGGAGGTGCCCGGCGTCGATGCGCTGGCCGGGGACGCGGAAGACGAGCTTGAGCAGGAGGTAGACGACGGGGATGAGGGCGAGGGTGATGGGGGCGGCGCGGACGGTCCAGTCCAGGTAGCTCACCTCGACGCCGTGGAGTTCGTCCAGGTAGCCGAGGATGATGATGTTGCGGCTGCCGCCGCTGGGGGTGCCCAGGCCGGCGATGCCGGCGCCCAGGGCGATGGCGAGCAGCAGCGCGGCGGCGACGTTGCGTTGCTCGACGAGGCCGGTGCCGCGCAGGATGCGCATCACCAGCGGCAGCATGACGGCGGCGACGGCGTGGTTGCTGATGAGCATCGCCGCGATGGCGCTGACGGCGACGATGCCGAAGAGGAGGCGGTCGGTGGTGCCGCCGACGCGGCGCAGGAAGCGGGCGGCGAGGACGCGGTCGGCGTGGGTCTTGGTGACGCCGTCGGCGAGGATGAGGCTCCCGAGCAGGAAGAAGATGGTGTCCTGGGCGTAGGGGTGCCAGGCGTCGTTGGGGTGCTCGACGATGCGCAGCAGCACCAACCCCACGCCGGCGCCGAGGGCGGTGACGGGCAGGGGCAGCGCCTCCGTGGCCCAGAAGTAGATGACGACGACGAACAGGGCCAGGGTGTCCTTGCCGGCGCGGCCGAGGCCGTCGGGCGGGGGCAGCAGGAACAGCAGCGCGGCGAGGGCGACGCCGACGAGGAGCTTGCGCCACGTGGCGCCGTCGAGGTCCCACGGCGGCAGCAGGACGGGACCGTGCGGCGTCGCCGGGGCAGGGTCGGGAAGGGTGCCCGTGGAGGCGGGCGTGGAGCCGAGGGCGGGGTCCTGCGCCGCCTGGCTCACTGCCGCACCACCCACACGGGCAGCGGCGAGTGCGCGAGGAGCCAGCTCACGGTGCGGCTCCGGCCCGTGTGGGTGCTGCTGGCGCCGAGGCGGCTGACGGCGATGAGGGGGGCGTGGGTGTTCTTGGCGTGTTGGAGGAGGACGCGGGCCTTGCTGCGCCACGCGGTGCGCTGCAGGACGTGCGTCCGGGCCTCGACGCCCAGGTCCCGGACCCGCTCGGCGCCGCGGTCGAGGAGCGCCTGCGCCGCTTCGACGTCGCGCACGCGGGCGACGTGGACGAGGTCGAGGTGGGCGCCGAGGGCGGCGGCGAAGCGGCAGATGCGGGGCAGGAGCGCCATGGGTCGCTGGCTGCCGTCGAAGGGGACGAGGATGGCGTCGCCGGGGCCGGGCAGGCGGCTCTGGCCGCGCACGACGATGATGGGGCGCTCGGCGTGGTGGGCGACCTCGACGACGGTGCTGCCCCAGACGTGGGGGTGGGTCTTGGAGTGGTATCCGCCCAGCACGACGAGGTCGGCGCCGGTCTGGAGGACGGTCTGGAACAGGGCGGTGGCGGTGTGGCCGTAGGCGAGGGTCTTCTCGCACGGCACGTCGGGATGGTGGCGCTCGAAGTCCTCCATGGCGTCGCGGCCGACCCACTCCAGCGCCTCGTCGACGCTGGCGGCGGCCTCCTCGCTGGCGGGCCCCAGCAGGTGCTCGTCGACGACGTAGGTGGCCGTGACCTCGCTCCCGAACCGCTTGGCCAGTTCGACGGCGTACTCGTTGGCGGCGCCGAACGGGCGGGCGGGGTCGATGGGGAGGAGGATGCGCCTGAACATCCGGGTGCGGGGAGAACGCGCGGCGGGGGTCAAATGCGTGCCGACCGGGACGGGCGAAGCGTCACAGCGTGCTCGCGGCCACCAGCGCCGCCGCGGCGACGAGCCCCGCGGCGACCACCCGCCGCAACCCCCGCTCGGGCAATGCGTGCGCCGCGCGGACCCCCAGCAGCGTCCCCGCCAGGGCGCCGGCGGCCAGCAGCAGGGCCCCCTGCCAGGCGAGTCCCCGCGCCAGGTTCGCCCCGGACGCCACGGCGGCGTTGGTGAAGACGGGCACGAGGCTGCTGCCGACGGCGACGTGGACGGGGAGCCCCATCAGGCCGAGGGCGGGGACGGTGAGGATGCCGCCGCCGACGCCCAGCAGGCGGCTGACGGTGCCGGCCCCCACGCCCACGA
>JANQNI010000036.1 GCA_028289805.1 Thermoplasmatota archaeon
GCACGACGGTGCCGTCGGGGCCGGGGGCGTGCGGGTCGTTGTGTTGGCTGCCGCGCATGCGGGCGGCGTCGAAGCCGCTGCCGAAGTCGACGCCCTTGACGGCGGGCACGGCGAAGAACAGGTGGGCCAGGAGGCTCTCGACGGGGTCGAAGAAGGGGTCACCCCAGGCGACGGGGACGCCCTCGGCGCGCCAGGCGACGACGCCGCCGAGGCTGTCCTTGTCGCTGCGGGCCTGCTGGATGGCGTCCACCATGGCGGCCTCCTGCTCGGCGTGGGCGGTGCGCACGGGAGAAGCGAGGGCGGCGTGCATCCGTTCCAGGGGCACCTCGACCTCCGGGCCCTCGACGGGGCCGGCGGCGTGCAGGTGGGCGCCGACGGTGACGCCGGCGTCGGCCAGGAGGGGTTCGACGAGGGCGCCGGCGGCCACGAGGCCGGCCGTGAGGCGTCCGCTGCTGTGGCCGCCGCCGCGCAGGTCGGCGAATCCGTGGCTCCAGGCGCGGTTGACCGCGTCGGCGTGGCCGGGGCGGGGCTTGCACAGCACGTCGCCGTAGTCGCGGCTGCGCGCGTCCTGGTTGTCGATCCAGAGCATCAGGGGCGCACCGGTGGCGTGGCCGTCGTGGACGCCGGCCAGGAACCGCGCGGTGTCGGGTTCGTTGCGGGCGCTGACGAGGGGGCCGGTGCCGGGGCGGCGGGCGTCGAGGGCGGCCTGCACGGCGTCGGGGTCGACGGGGGTGCCGGGGGGGAGGCCGTCGAGCAGGACGCCGACGCCGACGCCGTGGCTCTCGCCCAGGATGTGCGTGCGCAGGCGGCGGCCGAAGGTGTTCACGCGTCGTCCCCCGCGCGCGTCAGTCGGTCCAGGTCGGCGTGGAACCCGGGGTAGCTGACGGCGGCGCTGTCGGGGTCGGAGACGGTGACGGGGCCGTCGGCTGCGAGGCCGGCGACGCAGAGGGCCATGTGGACGCGGTGGTCGTGGTGGCCGCGCACCGTGGCGCCGCGCAGCCTCGCCGCGCCGGTGACGACGAGGCCGTCGGGGCGTTCGCGCACGTCCGCGCCGAGGCGGGTCAGTCCCTCGGCCATGGCGGCGATGCGGTCGCTCTCCTTGTGGCGCAGGGCGGCGCCGCCGGTGAAGGTGGTGGTACCGTGGGCGCGGGCGGCGAGGACGGCGAGGATCGGGAACAGGTCGGGGGTGGCGGCGACGTCGACGGGGCCGGGGCTGGCGAGGGCGTCGGGGTCGGCGGTGACGGTGGTGCCGGAGACCGTGGCGCCGAAGGCGCGCAGGACGTCCAGCACGGCGCGGTCGCCCTGGGGGCTGTCGGCGCGCAGGCCCTCCACGGTCACGGTGCCGCTGGTGACGGCCGCGGCGACGAGGGGGAAGGCGGCGCCGCTCCAGTCGCCCTCGACGGGGTACGCGGTGCGCGCGGCGACGGCCTGGCCGCCGGGGACGTGGAAGACGAGGCCGTCGGCCGCGTGCGTGGCCTCGAGGCGCAGGCCGAAGGCGCGGGCGACGTGGGCGGTGACGTCCAGGTAGGGGCGGCTGGAGACGGGGGCGTCGAGGCGGAGGGTGCTGTCGCCGCCGAGAAACGGCAGGGACAGCAGGAGGCTGCTGGCGTACTGGCTGCTGGTGCGCGCCGGCAGGGAGTAGGCGCCGGAGCGCAGGGGGCCGGCGACCTGGAGGGGGAGGGCGTCGGCTCCGGCGGGGACGGTGGCGCCGCCACGGCGCAGGGCGTCGAGCAGGGGGGCGTTGGGGCGGGCGCGGAGGCTGGCGTCGCCGTCGAAGCGGGTGGTGCCGGGCAGGCGGGCGGCGAGGCCGAGCAGGAGGCGGAGGGTGGTGCCGCTGTTGCAGCAGTCCAGTGCGTCGTCGGGGGCCTTCCAGGCGGCGGGGCCGAACCGGACGCCGTCCTGTGCCGGGGCCGCGTCGGCGCCCAACTGCCGCAGGCACGCCAGCGTCGCGTCGGTGTCGGCCGCGCGCAGGGGGCCATCAACCGTGGCGATGTCCTCGGTGTGCGCCGCCAGGAGGTGGGCGCGGTGGGTGACGCTCTTGCTGGGGGGTGCGCGCACGGTGCCGTGGGCGACGGCGCGCTGGACGGTGGTAGCCGGACTCAATGACGCACCCCCTGGACCTTCGTCCACGTCCAGGTGCCGCCGGGGACGGGGTCGAGGTAGCAGGGGTCGAGGAAGAGGGCGGCGACGGCGGGGCCGGTGCCGCTGAGGCCCGCCCCCATGGCGCCGGCCTCGATGGCGACGCGCACCGGCTCCATGCTGACGGGCAGGCCGAGGCCCTCGTAGAAGCCGAGGAAGACGGCGCCGTTGTGGGTGAGGGCGCCGGCCACGTCGCCCTTGCGCAGCATCGCCTCCGCCTCCGCCGCGCGGGGGGCCAGCGGGGAGGCGTCCACGTCGCGCAGGAGGTCCTTGGTGACGGCCTCGTCGGGCACCCAGACGGCGACGTGCCAGGGGGCGACGGGGACCTCCAGCAGGACCTCCTGGGCTGCGTTGTCGGTGAGGTGGCAGCCGCCGCGCACGGTGGCGACCTGGTCGTCGTAGGCGCCCGTGAGGGTGACGCCGGCGT
>JANQNI010000043.1 GCA_028289805.1 Thermoplasmatota archaeon
TGCGAGGGCGGCATCGCCGTCTACTCCCTGGAGGACCCCACCGTGCCCGCGTACGTCGACTACGTGCCGATGGGCTTCACCCACAACGTCTTCACCTTCATGAAGGACGGCAAGTACTACTTCATGAACGCCGTCGTGACCATCGCCGAGTGGGACCCCGCCAACGGCACGACGCAGATCGCCAGCACCGACATCGTCGGCGTCCACGACATCGCCGTGCAGGAGCACCCCCTGACGGGCCAGATGCTGCTGTACACCGGCAGCGGCGCCCACATGAGCATCTGGGACGTCAGCGACCCGTTCGCTCCGGTCCTGGTGGGCAACGTGGAGCCGGAGGAGGGCAGCGACGCGCCGCCCATGTGGCACGAGCAGACGCCCCTGCCCTGCCTGGTCGCCGGCCGGCACCTGACTATCGGCGCGGGCGAGTCCAACACTGGCGTGGCGCAACCGGTCGCCGTCGTGGACACCACGGACCCCGCCGCGCCCGTCTACCTGGGCAAGTGGCAACTCCCCGACGCCGACGACCTGACGGCGCAGCAGTCGTACCGGTTCAGCCTGCACAACATCGACGCCAACTGCGACGGCCAGGTGGCGGTGGGCCACTACCACGCCGGCGTGTGGGTGTTCGACGTCAGCACGCCCGAGCGCATGGCCGAGCCGGCGACGCTGGCGTACTACCAGCCCCACGAGCAGGCCATCGGTGGCGGCTGGAGCCCCCTCAGCACCGCCCCCATCGGGGCGTTCCTGTCCGCGGACATCCCGAACGTCTGGGCCGCGCAGTGGAGCGAGGACGGACAGACCCTGTTCATCCCGGACATGTCCACGGGCCTGTACGCCCTGCAGCCCACGTGGGAAACGCGCGCCTGAAGCCTGCCCCCGGAACCCTTCCATGCCTTCCCCTCTGCCCCTAAATATCAAGAGGCCGCCACTTCGGGGTAACCGATGACGTTGCGAACACCCCGCCTGGGTGGTGGCCCCAGGCCCGTGTCCCAGGGGGGACGATTGTGGGTCGGGTCGGACGACCGCATCCACCGCGCCGAGCCCGCCGCCTGCTCCCTCCTGGGCCGCAGCGTGGACGAACTGGAGGGGGTGCCCCTGCGGGACGTCCTCCAGGACGGCCGCGGCGACGCCGCCCGACGCACGACCGCCAAGCTGCTGCTGCACGACCTGGCCGACGTCTGGGGCGTCCGGGGCGACGGCAGCCGCGTCCCCCTCATCGTCGGCGTCGGCGTCGACGACGGCTCCCTCGTCCTGCACGTGCGCGACGGCACCGCCCGCCACGAGGCCGACGAGCGCGTGCGCCGCTCGGAGGAGCAACTCCGGCGTGCCCAGAGCATCGCCCGCATCGGTAGCTGGACGTGGGACATCCCCCGCGACGTCATCTCCTGGAGCCGGGAACTCTACGACATCTACGGCGTCGAGCCCGGCGCCTTCGACGCCAGCTACGAGGCGTTTCTTGGCCTCATCCACCCCGACGACCGCGACGCCGTCCGGCGCACCATGCAGGACGCCTTCGAGGCGGCCCGCCCGTACACCGTGCGCCACCGCATCGTCCGCCCCGACGGCACCGAGCGCCACGTCTTCGGCCAGGGCGCCGTCGAGGTCGACTCCGACGGCAACCCGGCGCGCATGTACGGCGTCTCCCAGGACGTCACCGAGCAGGTCGTCGCCAGCCGCCGCTTCGAGGCGATGCTGGAGACCGCCCCCGACGCCATGGTCGTCGTCGGCGACGACGGCATCATCCGGTTCGTCAACCAGGAGGCCGAGCGCATGTTCGGCTACCCGCACGACGAACTCGTCGGGCTCGCCGTCGAGACGCTCATGCCGGAGGGCGTGCGGGCGCGCCACCAGCAGCACCGGAAGCGCTACGCCAAGGACTCCCAGCGCCGACCCATGGGCAGCGGACTGGACCTGGTCGCCCGCCGCAAGGACGGCAGCCAGTTCCCCGTCGAAATTAGCCTCAGCCCGATGGAGACGGAGGAGGGCATGGTCGTCACCGCCGCCATCCGGGACATCACGGAGCGCCGACGGGTGGAGCAGGAGGTCCGCAACCGCCAGGCCCGCATCGAGAGCCTGCTGGCCAACGCCATGGACGCCGTCATCCTGACCGACCTGGAGGGTCGCGTCGTGGAGTGGAACCCGGCCGCCGAGCGCATGTTCGGCCACCCCGCCGACGAGGCCCACGGGCAACGGTTCCAGGACTTCGCCATGCCCCCCGAGGCGCAGGCGCGCTTCCGCAGCATCCTCTCCGCCGCCCGCGACGGCCTGACCCGCGAACACCAGGTCTGGGAGGCCGAACTCGTCGGCGCCAACGGCCCCCTGCCGGTGGAGGCCAGCCTCGCCCGCGTCGAGAGCGACGACGACACCTACCTCCTGGCCGTCGTGCGCGACGTCACCGAACGCCGCAAGGCGGAGGAGTCCGACCGCCTCGCCTTCGAGCGCCTCATCGAGATCCAGCAACTGCGCGAGGTCAACCGCTTCAAGACCATCCTGCTCAACACCGCCAGCCACGAACTCAACACCCCCATGACGCCCCTGCGCCTCCAGTTGCACCTGCTGGAGTCGGGGCGCCTCGGGGACCTGTCGGACCGCCAGAAGCACGCCGTCGAGGTGCTGCAGCGCAACGTGGAACGCCTCTCCATGCTCATCCAGGACGTCCTCGACGTCGCCCGGCTGGAGTCGGGCAAGCTGAAGATGGTGCAGGAGCCTCTGCGCATCTCTGGCGTCGTCCAGGAGGCGATGGACACCTTCGACCAGGCCATCGCCAAAGCGCAGCTGGATGTGGGGGTGGACGTGGACGGGACGGCGCAGGTGCAGGGCGACCGCAATCGCCTCGTGCAGGTGCTCGTCAACCTCGTCAGCAACGCCGTCAAGTTCAGCCCCGAGGGGGGCCGCCTGCGCGTCGAGGCGCGGGTGGATCCGGACGCCGACCCGGGTGCCGACCCGCATGCCGGCCCGGACGCGGGGGTGGAGGCCGGCGAGGTCGTCGTCCGCGTCACCGACGACGGTCCCGGCCTCGAGCCGGAGCAGATCGCCAACCTGTTCCAGCCGTTCTCGCAGGTCCACGACCAGCGCCAGACCAACGTCCCCGGCACCGGCCTCGGCCTCTACATCTGCAAAGGCATCATCGAGCAGCACGGCGGCACCATCGGCGTCGAGAGCGAGGGCACCGGCAAGGGGGCGACCTTCTGGTTCCGCCTCCCCCTGCACCCCTTGGACGCTGGCCCCGCCTGACCCGCCGGAAACATTTATCCCCCACCCCCGAGGATTTGCATCCGTGACGGCCATGGGCCCTGCCAACGGGAGCGCAGGGGTAGGGAGTTCGTTCTTCGAGGGCCTCGTCGACCGGATGGGCGACCTCATGGGCGACGCTGCGGGCCACGCGGCCTTCCACTTCGCCGCCTACACGGAGGGAGAGCGCATGGCCTCCGGCTTCACGGACGAGGACCTGGACAAGGTGCTGGAACGCATCGACGCCGTCCTGGGCCACAAGTCGGAACTGGTCGACAGCGCCGGCGAGGTCCGCATCCGCGTCCAGGGCTCGCGCCTGCTGGACTCGGAGGCGGGCATCCTCAACGGCATCGCCCTCGGCACCCTGGAGGGTGCCGTGTCGAAGCTGCGCAGCCGCCGTCACGTAGCCACCCTGGAACGCCGCGGCGACGACACCCTCGTCACCCTGCGGGAGGAGAACGATGCCTGAAGCAGACGAAGCCCGCGGCCGCCACCCGGACCTGAAGAAGCTCTTCGAGGTCTGGATGGACAATGAAACCAAGTTGATGATCACCGTGTTCTTCCGCAACAACCCCGGCGTCATCGAGACCCTGGAGGGGCTGGCCGTGCGCCTCGGCACCACCCCCGACGCCCTGCGCGACGCCATCGCGGACCACGTCAGCATCGGCCTGCTGAAGGAGCGCAAGGTGGGCGACAAGACGGTGCTCGTCTACGATCGGGACATGCGCATGGACATGGAGGCGTTCATCGCCGAGGAGATCAAGCGCCGC
The DNA here is from genome assembly GCA_028289805.1 of Thermoplasmatota archaeon. Classification (GTDB taxonomy): domain Archaea; phylum Thermoplasmatota; class E2; order JACPAO01; family JAHFTW01; genus JANQNI01. Next base: position 4,002 of record JANQNI010000043.1, read on the forward strand.
ATGAGGGACCAACAGTCCGAGCAGGAGGACCAGGAATGAGGGTGGACGCGGACAGCCCCAAGGGGCGTGCCTCCACCGGAGTCCAGGGTCTCGACCGGATGCTCGGCGGCGGCTTCTTCCAGGGCGACGCCGTTCTGGTGGCCGGCAGCCCCGGCACCGGCAAGACCACCCTCGGCCTCCACTTCACCGCCGCCGGCGTCGAGGCGGACGAACCCACCGTCTACGTCACCTTCGAGTACCTGCCGCAGCAGATCTACCGCGACGCCAACGCCAAGGGCTGGGACCTGAAGTCCTGGGAGGAGGACGGCAAGGTCCGCCTGCTGTGCACCACGCCCGACATGGTGCTGGCCGAGAGCGGCGCCAAGGCAGGCATCCTGGAGGACGCCATCCGGGCCGTCGGCGCCAAGCGCCTCGTCATCGACTCCATGACCCACTTCGAGTTCCTGGGCATGGAGAACCACGAGATGCGCACCCAGCTCTCCGGCCTCATGAACCGGCTGCGGCTGCTGGGCGTCACCACGGTCATCACCCACGAGATCGCCGAGATCGTCGGCCCCGCCGTGCGCATCAGCGAGTGGGGGCTGGAGTTCCTCGTCGACACCGTCATCCTGCTGCGCTACGTCGAACTGGAGGGCGAACTGGTCAAGGCGTGCAACGTCCTGAAGTTCCGCGGCGGCGACCACGACCGGCGCTACCGGCGCGTCGAGCTGGGCGCCACGGGGATGAGCATCGAGGCGGACTTCGCCGGCATCGAGGACATCACCCGCGGCAGCGCCCGCCGCACCGTCCAGGAACGCGCGAGGGGCCTGATCTGATGGTCGCCATCGAGGTCGTCGGCCTCTACAACCTCGTCGTGGGCGCCCTCTACGTCTACGTCGGCACCCAGGTCGGCAAGCGCGAGGTCCCCGACGAGGCCCGCCTCGCCCAGCGGATGTTCCTGCTGTGGTGGTACGCCCTGGGCGCCGTGAACCTCATCGGGGGACTGAACATCGGCCTCTACCTCGCCGACGCCCTCGCCCCCGCGTACTGGGTCGTCATCAGCCAACTCAACCTCCTCGCCATCGTGCTGGCACTGCTGGGCCTCCTCTACTACATGGTCTACATCTACACCGGCAGCGGCAAGTGGTTCAAGCCCATCATCTCCTTCTACGCCGCGTTCTACCTCGCCCTCCTGGCGCTGGTGGTCTGGCTGTGGAACCCGCCCCAGGCGTTCACCGACAACGGCTGGGCCATCCAGACCCTCCCCGAGAGCGACCAGGAACTCAGCCCCGCCGTAGGACTCGCCTTCGTCATCCTGCTCGTCGGACCGCAACTGGCCGCCGCCGTCGCCTTCCTGCGCCTCGGTCCCAAACTCGACGACGTCACACAACGCTACCGCGTCCGCCTCGTCGGTACCGCCATCCTGTTCTGGTTCAGCCTGAGCCTCGTCAGCAGCGTCGTCGGCGCCGTCACCGACATCGACTTCGCCACCCTCGACGCCTGGCAATACCTCCAGCGCATCGTCGGCTTGGGCGCCGTGCTGACCATCCTCGCCGCCTACAAGCCGCCCGGGTGGGTGCAGCGGCGCTACGGCGTCCAGGCCGTGTAGCGACGCCCTCCGGCCCTATCGGAAGGGACAAGAGCGGCCAGGGACCATCCGGTTCCGAGATGGCCGACGTCCTCCAGTCCGTCCAGACGGTCCTCGCCGTGGTCTCCAGCCTGCTCTACATCTACGTGGGCGTGATGACCGGCCGGCGCAGCGTCCCGGACGAGGCGCGCACCGCCCTGCGTGCCTGGCAGGCGTGGTGGGTGGGCCTGGGCCTCGTCGGCCTGCTCGCCACCGCCGTCAACCCCTGGCTGGAGCGCGCCGGCAGCGAGACGCTGTACCTGGCCTACATCCTGCCCGTCCTGGTCATCGTCCTGGCCATCGTCGCCGCCCTCGTCTACTACCTCCTGTACCTCTACACGGGCAACGCCCGCGTCCTGACGTGGGCCCTCCTGTACTTCGGTGCCCTGACGGTGTTCTACGTCGTCCTGTTCCTGGGTGCCTTCAGTCCCGAGGGCTACCCCCACTACGAGCGCGTGGACGGCGAGAACACGTTCCTGCTCGGCCCCGACGGCGACGTGACGGAGACCCTCACCCTCGTCGCCGGCATCTTCCTCATCCTGCCCCTGCTGGGCAGCGCCGTCGCCTACGCCCTGCTGTACTTCCGCCTCGACGGGGCCACGGAGCGCTACCGCATCGCCATGGTCAGCGGCGCCCTCGTCGTCTGGTTCGGCAGCAGCTTCCTCGGCACCATCCTCACCGGCGTCTTCGGGGACCTGCCCGACTGGTGGCCCGTCGCCACGCAGGGCATCGCCCTCGCCGCGGCGACCATGGTCCTCGTCGCCTACTACCCGCTGCGAGCGTGGAAGCGCCGCTACGGGCTGCGCAGCCTGCGCGACGAACGGTAGGGGCGCGCAGCAACGCCCAAGTGGCGCCCGCCGCTGGCCCGGCGCAACCATGCCCCCGGCCGTCCCTGTCCAGGAGTCCATCTCATGCTGAAGGTCGCCCCCCTCATCCGCGGCGGTCCGCAAGCGTCCCCCAACGGAGAGAAGGAGCGACCTTCATGCTGAAGGTCGCTCCCTCCATCCTCTCCGCCGACTTCGGCAACCTCGCCGCCGACGTGCGCAAGGTCGAGGAGGCCGGCGCCGACTGGATCCACGTCGACGTCATGGACGGCCGCTTCGTGCCCAACCTCACCATCGGCCCCATGATCGCCAAGGCCGTGCGCCGCAACACGGACCTGCACATGGACTGCCACCTCATGATCGTGGAGCCGGAGCGGTACATTGGGGACTTCGCGGCGGCGGGCGCCGACAGCATCACCGTCCACGCCGAGGCGACGCCCCACCTGCACCGGGTCATCCAGCAAATCCACGACGCCGGATGCAAGGCGGGCGTCGCCCTGAACCCCGGCACCCCCGAGTCGGCCATCCAGTACGTCCTCGACGACCTGGACCTGGTGCTGTGCATGACCGTCAACCCCGGCTTCGGCGGCCAGT
>JANQNI010000055.1 GCA_028289805.1 Thermoplasmatota archaeon
GTCCTAGCTGGAGGCGAGGGGCTTCACGCAGACGTAGCGCACGCTGTCGTTGCTCACCGTGATCCCGGCGACGGTGTACGAGAACGGGTAGACGCTCACGCAGTACGGCGAGGCGGGGATGATGGACGAATCGAAGCGAACGTCATCGAGCGGGCTAGCAGCGACACCGGGGGCCAGGGCCACAGAGGCAACGAGCAGGGCGGACAGGGCCAGCATTGCGGTCTTCATGGGTTTCAGTTCTCCTTGGGGCCGGGCACGAGCGTGCACCGGCGCAGGTCCTGCCAACACGCCTCCGGAATCAATGCTCGCCTGTGGCGCGTCTCCATCCAATGAGTTTTTATGCAATATTTCTCCCCCTCCCAGGATTGTTTCAGAAATTGCCTAGTGATTTTTGAAAAACTCTGCTGCGTTTACCCGCCCCTCTCGTCGTGGGGGTCCTTGCCGGCCCTTGTGGGCGGGCGATGCGTCGGAGAATGTTCTCGGGCGAAGGTTCGGATCCAACCCCGGCCGGCTGTGAACTCATTCCCTCCTCTCCATCACGCATTCCAGGCTCAAAACCATCTGGTTTGGGAAGGCTATTTCATTCAATCTATCCATCGGCCTTCAATTTATCTTGACGGATGGGGGATGCGATTGGATAAGGGTCGTATACACGCCAACCATGAAATAGCCTCGTGGCGTCTGGATGCTTCATGTATGCGAGTCGGCGCCGGGGTCCTGCTACCTGGCTTCTGACGGTCTTCCTGCTTGCCTTGCTTGCTCCTGCCATTGCAGCACAAAGCGACGCCTCCGTCCTCCTGCTCGAAGATGCCGCCGGCGACCTCACGCCCTCCGTGGGCGACGTGGGGGGACCCAACGTCGCGTCCGCCCCCGCATCCAAGGACCTTGCCTCCCTCCACCTCCGAGAGGGACAGGAGGACCTCACGTTCCGCGTCGAGTACCACCCCCAAGACATGGTGGGTGAAGCCCCCACCAACGACCTACAGATTGGGTTCCGACACGGCCAACAACGGTACGTGCTGGACCTGGCCGACTCCACGGGCCAGAACGAGGGGGATTTGCTGCGCATCGACGGTGCCGGAAACGCCGTGCGCGTCGCCGCCATCGCCCTCACGGACCTGGACGAAAACCGCGTCATCGAAGCCACCGCGCAACGCAAGCACCTCATCGACGAGAGCGGTGCGTTCCCCCGTCCCGGCTCGGGTCTGGACGAGTTCTGGGTCCTTTCCCAGGCCCCCGCGTCTCCCGTCGACTTGCGTGACGCCGACCTCGCGTACCACGACGCCATGCCGGACGAGGGCGTGGGGGATGTCTCCTACGAATTCCAGCTGGGCCCGGTCAGCACCGGCTCCGCGCGCGTCTTCTCCCCCGCCCCCGCCCGCTCCAGCAACGGGGAGGCCGGCATCTTCCTGTTCCAGGTGGTCGCCGTCAACGAGGGCGACGCCCGCGAGACCTTCCTGCTGAAGGTCGCCGACAAGCCCGAACCCTTCCAGGTCACGATCACCGAACCCCGCTTCGACCTCGAGCCCGGCGCGTCCCGCTCCGTCGCCGTCGTCGCGTCGATACCGTTCCAACACCAGCACGGCGCCTTCGAGTCCTTCAACATCACCCTGCAAAGCGTCGCCGACGCCGACAGCCACTCCCGCGTAGAACTGGGCATCCGCTACCACGCCATCCCCCAACCCGCCGGCCACCACGATACCCTCTGGCTCCATGCCCACGACGACCCGGATTCGTTCTCTCCCGCCCTGGGGTCCCCCGGCTCTCGCGTCTTCATGAACGCCCTGGAGAACGACCCCAACGACCACGGCGTCCCCATCCGTGCCTACAGCGATTTCGCCAACCGGGACTCCTTCACGTGGCGCATCGAACTGACGCCCAGCCTCGACATCGGCCTCGACTTCGACCTGGAGCGCGTCGGGACCCTGGAGGTGCCGATCTCCACGGAACTGCCGCTCGTCGGCACCCAAGTGACCGCCGAGTTCTACCACGAGCGTCCGGGGTCCGAAGCAGTGGAACGCATCCTCCTGGCCGCTGGTGCCGAATCCGAGGCGACGGACATGCAGGCCGGAGAACGCCGGTTCGTCGCCATCGACCTGGCCCCCGAACCGTCCGCGGACTACGTGCCGTACGCCCCCGAGTCCCAGCTGGTCCTCGACCTGCGCATGGACCTTGCCGTCCCCGTTGCCCGCAACGAGCGGCAGACGCCCGCCATCGAGCCGGGCGGTTCCGTACGCCTTCCCCTCAACGAGTTCCTCGACGAGGTGGACGATGCGTTCCTCGCCCCGGGCGCGTTCGAGGTCGTCGCGCCCCGCGTGCAGGCGCTCATCAATCCGGGCAAGACCGTCGTCTACGACGTCGAGTTGCGCAACACCCTCGGCGGCGACCAACGCATCGACCTGGACCTGGAGGGCCTCAACACCGCGTGGGCGCGCATCGCCAGCCCGTCCACCATCGACCTCGGCGCGGGCGAAACCCACGCACTGCAGGTGGTGGTGTCCGCGCCCCCCGACGCCCCCGACAGCGACGTCTCCGACGTCGTCCTGGTCGCCACGTCCCTCGAGACCGGCGAGCGCAGCCTGACGCGCTTCCTGACCATCGTGGACGTGGACGCGGAGTACCTGGACGAGGTCGCGCTCGCCGCCGAGGTCCCCGGCAAGGCCACCCCCGCGCCGGGCGTCGCCCTGCTCGTGGCGCTCGTGGGCGTCGCGGCCCGGGTCGCACGACGACGCTGAAGCAGGCCCCCAAGCGTCGGGACTGGCACTACGACCGCGGCTCGCCGTCCGCCGATGAAGACCTGGGCCTCCCCTGCCTCATGCCCACTCGACCGTGGCAGGAAGCCGCCCCCTTCGGTCGCTGGTCGCCAGTCGGACCTGCGGTCCGACTCGCTCCTCCTCCAGCAACCGTTCCATGGGCGCTCGGCTTCGCCTCACTCCCATTCCACCGTCGCCGGCGGCCTGTCCGGTCGTGCAAGCACGACCGGAAGGACCTCCTGCCAGGCCTCGTGTCCGTTCGCGCTCCGCGCTTACTCCCACTCGACCGTGGCAGGAGGCTTGTCCGAGATGTCGTACACGACGCGGTTGACCTGGTCCTTCAGGTCGGGGTGGTTGGTGATGCCGCGGCTGATGCGCCCCAGCACCTTCCAGGGAATCTCGGTGGCCTGCGCCGTCATGGCGTCGAAGCTCTGCACGGCGCGCACGGCGACGGTCTCGCCGTAGGCGCGCAGGTCGCCCTGGACGCCCACGGTGGGGGTGTTGGTCAGCACGGCGAAGTACTGCCAGGGCAGTTCCGTCATCTCGCCGGCCTCGACGGCCTTCTCCAGTTCGGTCTCGACGATGTGGCACGCCTCGCGGGCGATCTGCACGCGCTCCGGCTTCAGTTCGCCGATGACGCGCACGGCGAGGCCGGGGCCGGGGAACGGTTGGCGCTCGGCGACCTCGATGCCCTGGTAGCGGGCCACGGCGCGCACCTCGTCCTTGTAGAGGTCGTACAGGGGCTCGCAGAGCTCCATCTCCATGTCGTCGGGCAGGCCGCCGACGTTGTGGTGGCTCTTGATGGTGTCCCGGTTGCCGCCGCCGCTCTCGATCCAGTCGGGGGCGATGGTGCCCTGGACCAGGAACGTCGCGCCGGTCTTCTTGGCCTCGCGCTCGAAGATGCGGATGAACTTCTCGCCGATGATCTTGCGCTTCTGCTCGGGCTCGGTGACGCCGTCGAGGGCCTCGAAGTACTCGTCGGCGGCGTGGACGACGGTGAGGTTGAGGCCCATGCGGCGGTACATGGCCTCGGTCTCCTCCGACTCGCCCTTGCGCATGAAACCGGTGTCGACGTAGATGGCGTGGAGGCGGTCGCCGACGGCCTCCTTGACGATCTCGGCGGCCACGGTGCTGTCGACGCCGCCGCTGACGGCGATGACGGCGTGGGCGTCGCCGACCTGGTCCTTGGCCTTCTGGACGGCTTCCTTGACGAACTCCTCGGCGTCGAACAGCATCTCCATGGGCGGGGCCGCCCACTGGGATGTGGTGGATAAGGGTTGGCTGCGCACGGCGGGCGCCGGGACGGGGGTCCGGGCGGTCTTGCGCCGGCCCTACAGCAGCGGGATCAGGAACAGCCGAAGCAACCCGACGACGCCGGCGGCGATGCTCCAGTTGAGGGCGCGCTGGTCCTTCCAGTCGAGGGCGCGAAACAGGCCGATGGTGGCAAACAGGACGCCGACCATGGCGATGATGGCGGGGACGGCGAGGGGTCCGAAGTGGCTGAAGCCGAGGACCTGGGCGAACAGGGCCGCGGGCAGGTAGCCGACCAGGGCGAGGCCGAGGCCGACGTAGGGGATCTTGTCGTGCTGGGGCCGCGTCGGGAGTTCCCCCTCGTCTGGGATGCCTGTGGGAACGTCGGTGTCGCCGGGGTCCACGCGGCGCCCACGGCGCATCCCGGCTTCAAGCTTCGCAGGGTTCCCAGGCTCCGACGGCGTTGCCGTTGCAGTCGTGGATGGGTCGGCGCGCGAAGCCGTCGAGGCG
>JANQNI010000124.1 GCA_028289805.1 Thermoplasmatota archaeon
ATGCCGTCGGCGAGGCTGCAGCCGGCCTCCGGCGTCGGGTGCAGCACGGTCTTGTCGGGGTTGACGATCTTGGCCGTCTCCGCCATGAAGCGGACGCTGCTGAACAGGATGGTGGACTCCCCGCGCTCCCTGGCGACCTTGGCCAGGCCGTAGGAGTCCCCGACGGCGTCGGCGACGCCGTAGACGATGTCCGGCGTCTGGTAGGAGTGGGCCAGGATGAAGCAGTCCCGCTCCCGCTTGAGCCGGTTGATCTCCAGCGTCAGCGGCGCGATGAGGCGGCAGGCGTCCAGGTCCCAGCGGTCGCTCTGGCGGATGGCGTCGTGGAGGCGCACGGCCTCGGCCTCCACCTCTTCGTCGGTCCACGCGGTCTCCACCGTCGCGACGGGACGGGGGATGACGGGGAGGGTCGGGGAGAGCAGGTCAGCCATGGTCCACACCGGGCAGGGCCCAGGCTGCGCTGGAGCGGGCCTCCATGAAAACGCTTCGTTCGCGGGCCAATATAAGCGAAAGAACGGGGAGGGAGGCGCCGACGCTGCGCGCCGGGTTCAGCAGGGCCCGCCGTTGACGCAGCGCCAGACGGCGCCGCCGAGGTTGAGGATGGCGTCACAGGTGTTCTGCAAGGAACGGGCGCAATCCCACAGGCAAGGGTCGAAGGGACCCGCCGAGGGGTCGCAGAAGCTGGACGCGGCGTCCGCCTCGGGGGCGTCGAGGGCAGAGGCGGCGGGGGCGAGCAGCAGCAGGGCGGACAGGGCGAGGATGGCTCGGTTCATGTGCATCACGTCCGAGGTTCGGACGTGGGGGGAGCCGGAGGGGGATTCAAGAAGGCTTGCGAGGAGGAGGGTAAGGAGGCCGGAGCAGGCTGGCGCGGAAGGTGAGGCCACGCAGGGCCCTCGCCGCCTAGCACCTGCCCCTGCAGATGGTCTTCGACCAAAGGTCGCCGAGGATAACGATCACCTCACAGGCGAGGTCATCACATTGGTAGTGGCACGGGTCAAAGGGGCCCCGGTCGGGGAAACAGTGGTGCGCGGTGGCGCCCGGCGCGACGACAACGGACGCGAGGACGAGCAGGACTGCGAGCGTGAGTGCGGTTCGCATGCGCATCCATCCGGATGAGCGCCATGGAGGTTTTGGAGTGGACCCTCTGCATCTAGGGACGTCCGGCGGACTCATATCCAACCCCCTTGTGGCGCCGGCGATGGCCTTCGAAGTCGTGGACCGCGCCGCCGCCGGTCGCATCGGCCGTTTCCACACGGCGCACGGACCCGTCACGACGCCGACCCTGATGCCGGTCGTGAACCCCAACATCGACCTCGTCAGCGCGCGCGAGATGCGGGAGCGATTCGGCTGCGAGATGGTCATCACCAACAGCTACGTCATCCACAAGCACGACCACCTGCGCGAGAAGGCCCTCGACCGGGGCGTCCACGAGGTCATCGACTGGGACGGTGCTCTGATGACCGACTCCGGGACGTTCCAGATGTACGTCTACGGCGACGTGGAAGTCGGTCCCGACGAGATCGTGGACTTCCAGCGCCGCATGGGCGTGGACGTGGCGACGTGCCTGGACCTCTTCGTGACGCCGGACATGAACCGGCAGCAGGCGGAGGAGGCCGTCGCCACGACGCTGGAGCGCACCCGCAGCGCCGCCCTGCTGCTGGAGGGCGACGAGAAGACGATGGCCAACGCCACCGTCCAGGGCGGCCTGTTCGGCGACCTGCGCCAGGCGTGCGCCGCCGCCTACCGCGACCTCCCCGTCGGCTACCACACCATCGGCGGCGTCGTGCCCGTGATGGAGCGACAGATGTACCCTGAACTGGTGGACATCATCCTCCACAGCCAGCAGTACCTGCGCAAGGACCGGCCCGTGCACCTCTTCGGCGCCGGCCACCCCCTCGTCTTCCCCCTCGCCGTCGCCCTGGGCTGCGACCTCTTCGACTCCAGCAGCTACGCCAAGTACGCCAAGGACGGCCGCGTCATGACCCCCGAGGGCACCCACAAGGCCGCCGAGTTGGCCGAGTGGCCGACGGCGAGCCGGTTCCTGGACCCCTGGAGCCCCGCCGAACTCACCAAGGCCCTCCGGGACCGCCCCAAGCGCGGCCTGCCCCCCAGGGAGGGCCCGTCCTGGGAGGCGGAGCGCGCCCTCGCCCTGCACAACCTGGACGTGATGTTCACGGACCTGCGCCGCATCCGCCAATGCATCCGCGACGGCACCCTGTGGGAGCTGGTCGAGCAGCGCGCCGCCTGCCACCCCCTGCTGGCCGCCGCCACGCGCAAGCTCGGCGAGCCGGCCGCCCAGGCGTGGCTGGAGGAGCGGGAGCCCACCTCGGGCGACCGCGCCCTGCGCTACACCGGCGGCCTGACGCACCGCCGCCCCGTCTTCCGCCGCGTCCACGACCGCCTCCAGGAGCGCTTCACGCCCGTCGGCGCCGCCGTCGAGGCGGAGTGGGACTCCCCCTACGCCGAGGCCGGTCAGGAGAAGCGGGAGGCTGCGATGCACAAGGAGCCCCGCAACAAGCCCTTCGGCGACGCCCTCGGGGACAAGCTGGACCCGGAGCAGGACCACCTCGTCATCAGCAGCGTCGGCCCCGTGCCCCTGGGCCTGGACGAGGCGTACCCGTTCAGCCAGAGCCAGCTGCCTCGCCTCGACGGCCTCGACCCCGAGCACATGGGCTGGGTCGGCACCACCAAGGACGCATTCCTGGCCGCCCACGAGCTGATGCCCGGCATCCCCGGCCCCGGCCTGCCCGGCGCCACGCTGGACCGGGACTTCCTGCAGGTGCTGCGCACGGCGGACTGGCAGTTCGGCGCCGGCGCCGGCCTCGCCCTCACCGGCGCGTGGAGTCCGGAGCGGGTGCGGGAAGCGCTGGAGGCCCGCACCCCCTCAGCGGAGACGGCGCCCGGAGCGCGGGTCCGCACCTTCACCGGCATCAACCCGTCCGGGGCGGGCGGCGGCGAGGGCACGGTCCTCGAACCGACGTCCGCCGCAGGCGAGGCCCGCCCCCCGCTCGTCCCGCCTGGGGAGGAGGTCGCCGCGGGCGCCGGCTTCCGCGCCGAGCGCAGCAAGGCGACGAACAAGCTGCGCACCGTCCACCTCGACGACCAGCACGTCCTGAGCCTGCGCGCCGGCGACGGCCTCTGGACCCTGAAGGAGGCCGGCGCGCGGCTGCTGCACGCGGCGCTGCCCACCCCCGCCAACCGCGTCGTGGTGGCCGCCGACTCCGTCCCCTTCAACCGCGAGGGCAAGAGCGTCTTCGCCCAGTTCGTCCTCGACTGCGACCCCGCCCTGCGGCCCGGCGACGAGTGTCTGGTGGTGGACGAGGCGGACCAGTTGGTGGCCGTCGGCCGTGCGTTGCTGAACCGGGAGGAGATGCTGGATTTCCAATCCGGCGTGGCCGTGAAGGTGCGCGAGGGCGTTCCCGAATAGACGGGTGGCTGCGCGAAGCGCACGCCGCCCCCCGCGACCACGGTGGTCGGACCGGGTGCTTGGTGGTGGACGAGGCCGACCGGCTGGTGGCCGTCGGTCGTGCGTTGCTGAACCGGGAAGAGATGCTGGATTTCCAATCCGGCGTGGCCGTGAAGGTGCGCGAGGGCGTTCCGACATAGGGCGCCGGGCGGGCGCGCAACGCCCGCGCAGGACGGCCCCCGAGCGGCCCCGTGGGAACCCGCGCAAGCGTCACCGGAAGCCGGCGAAACGCCGCCCCAACCGTAGGCGGATTCCACAGGAAACAAGGGGGTCCGGAGCGCGGTTCGGGAACCTATATCACCCGACCGCGAATGGGAGGTTTTGCTTCGCATCGGACCCGTGTTGCGCCTGGAGCCTGTGGGAGGGATTCCAGGAGGCGCTTCGGCACGGAGGTCCGGAGCAACGACATCAGGGAGGAACAAAACACGTGGTGGTCAACGACCTGTTCGGGCAGCTGTTGGAAGTCGAACCCCTGTTTCGAAACAAGGAGGTCATGCGGTCTTCCTACACGCCCGACGACCTGCCCCACCGCGACTCCGAGATTCGCGCCCTGGGCAGCATCCTGGTCCCCGCCCTGCGTGGCGAGACCCCCAGCAACGTCTTCATCTACGGCAAGACCGGCACCGGCAAGACCGCGTGCGTGAAGTACGTGGGCAACGAGCTGTGCAAGAAGGGCCTCGACCCCGACATCGACAAGCGCGTCAATGTCATCTACATCAACTGCGAGGTCGTCGACACCCAGTACCGCGTCCTGCAGAACATCGCAAACGCATTCGTCCCCGCCGACCGCTGGAGCCACCGCATCCCCTTCACTGGCTGGCCCACGGACGAGGTGTACGACGCCCTGCGGCGCTACGCGGACGGCCAGACCAAGGACGACCACGAGCACTGGGTGGAGGACCCGGCCCGCAAGGCGGGCGAGGTCACCGTCATCGTGCTCGACGAGGTGGACAAGCTCAAGGGTGACGAGGTCCTCTACACCCTGACGCGCATCAACGCGGACCTGCACAACAACAAGGTCAGCGTCATCGGCATCAGCAACGACCTGAAGTTCACCGAGTTCCTCGACCCCCGCGTCAAGAGCAGCCTCGGCGAAGAGTCGATGATTTTCCCCCCCTACGACGCACACCAGCTGGAGGACATCCTGACCCAGCGCGCCAAGATGGCGCTCAAGGACGGCATCCTAGACGACGGCGTCATCCCCCTGTGCGCCGCCCTGGCCGCCCGCGAGCACGGCGACGCCCGCCGCGCCCTGGACCTCCTGCGCGTCAGCGCCGAACTGGCCGAGCGGGAGCGCAAGAAGGTCGTCGGGGAGTCCCACGTCCGCCTCGCGCAGAACAAGATCGAACTGGACCGCATCAGCGAGGTGGTCCGCACCCTGCCGACGCAGTCCAAGCTCGTGCTGCTGGCCACCATCCAGGGTGAGGAGCTGAACAAGGAGGTCGGCGTGCAGACCCTCACCACGGGCGAGGTGTTCGCCATCTACAAGGACCTGTGCAAGCACACGGGCTGCGACATCCTCACCCAGCGCCGCATCACGGACCTCATCTCCGAGTTGGACATGCTGGGCATCTTCACGGCCCGTGTCATCAGCAAGGGCCGCTACGGCCGCACCCGCGAGATCCAGATGTCTTGCCCCATCGATTCCACCAAGAGCGTCCTGGCGGAGGACGAGTTGATTCGCGGCGTGGTGGACTACAAGCCCAAGCGCCAGAACCGGCTCCTGTAGGCGGTTGCGCGAGCCCGCACGCAGCGCACCCACCGCGTTGCACCCCCACGACCCCTCGCTCCAGCGGCGGCACTGCGGGACGGAGACTGCGGGCGGAGGACAGAGACAACCCCCACGAAGGCGGCCACGGACCCGGCGGCGGGACCAGACCCGTGCGTACCGTGGAAGGGGACATCCCGACAGAGGCCACGGAAGCGGCAGCACGCTGCGGATGCCCCGCACGCACGCCTGCGCAGGCAGCGCCTACGAGGTCTCCTCGTCCTCGTCGCGTTGCCGGAGCGTCTGCACCTTCTCCACGACGAAGGGGCTGACCACCAGCACGCCGACGGTGAGCCACATGAGGGTCTTGACGTCCGGCGGGGCGTTGTCGAAGTTGCAGGGGATGCGGGGGTCGCCGGAGCAGCCCGTGGTGAAGTCGCTGACCCAGAGCTTGACGAGGCCGACCCACGGCACCTCGCCGCGCGCCTTGCCGAGGATCCAGTCGGGGCGCACGGGGTACGGCGTGATGCCGGGGACGTCCAGTTCCGCGTTGTTGTCGCCGCGCGTGACGAAGCCGGAGTCCTCGGCGGTCAGGGCGTCGAGGTAGTGGGCGTTGTTCCAGCCGCGGGCGCCGAGGCTGGCGAGGCAGACGTCGTTGAGCTCGGAGCGCTCGACGCGATCCAGGCCGCACTCGGGGACGCTGAAGGTGCCGTCGTCGTGGACCTCCAGCCAGAAGAGGGCGCGGTGGATGATGGGGGTGGCCAGGTCGCTGCCGCCGGGTTTGTAGATGATGACGTCGCCGCAGGCGCCGAAGGTCTCGTGGTCGCACGCGCAGGAGAGTTGGCCCAGCTCCGTGTCGTCGCAGCGCGCCTCGGCGGCGAACGTGGTCACGTCGGCCCGCGCATCGACGTCGCGCACGAAGACGAGGTCGCCGGGGTCGATGGTGCCGAGGCGGCCGTAGGAGCCCTCGCAGGCGCTGCTGAGGGTGCTGCGGCCCTGGTCGCAGTGCATCATGCTGCCGGACTCGATGACGACGACGGGGCTGTCGCCCAGGGATTGGCCGGTGCCGCCCCAGAGGAGGGTGGCGGCCAGCAGGAGGACGACGGCGCCGACGGCGAGTTCCCGCATCAGCGGGTACGGCTTCTGCTCGTTGGTCAGGAAGACGTGGAAGCCGGGGGCGTTGGTGCGCGCCCACCGCTTGAGACCCTTCAGGCGGCCCGCCTCCTCCGGCGGCTCCCCCGACGCGGCGTCCCCGTCGGGCGCGGGAGTGGCCGGCGCGTCGGCGGGGGGCGTCTGGGGGGCGTCGTCGGTCCGGTCGTCCGGGGCCACGGCGGCGCCAGTCGCGTCGCGTCCTTAAACTCCCGCAACGTGGACCGTTTCTCCCCAGGGCAGCGGCCCGGGCGGTCGTCGTCGGAACCCATGCGTTCATGAACCGGACCCCCGTCGCACACGCGAGGATGAGTTCCTACTCGATTTCGGCAGTCCGGGGCGCGGAGGCGTCCCTGCCCACCCGCTTCGGAGACTTCCGCGTCGTCGCCTACCGCGACATCCAGACGGGCAAGGAGCACGCAGCCCTCGTGCGCGGCGACGTGGCCGACGCCGAGGGCGTGCTGTGCCGCGTCCACTCGGAGTGCCTGACGGGCGACCTCTTCGGCTCCCTGCGCTGCGACTGCGGCCCCCAGCTCGAGGAGGCGCTGCGGCGCATCGACGCGGAGGGGCAAGGCGTCGTGCTGTACCTGCGCCAGGAGGGCCGCGGCATCGGCCTCATCGACAAGATTGCCGCCTACGAGTTGCAGGAGCAGGGCCTCGACACGGTGGAGGCCAACCTGCGCCTCGGCCACCCGGAGGACGCGCGCACCTACGACGCTGCGCGCGACATGCTGCGAGACCTGGGCGTCCGGAGCGTCCGCCTGATGACCAACAACCCCGCCAAGGTGGAGGCGTTGGAGGAGTTCGGATTCTCCATCGTGGAGCGGGTGGCCCACGAGGTGCAGCCGCACGACCACAACAAGGAGTACCTGCGCACCAAGAAGGAGCGCATGCGGCACGACCTCGAGCAGGTGTAGATCGGGGCGGCCCGCGGGGCCGGGGCTACCAGAGGTCGAACAGCTTGCCGGCGCCGCCTCCGAGGAGCCACGCGGCGTAGGCGACGCGCAGCCCCAGGCCGATGGTTGCGGGGACGAACAGGAACACGACGGCGGCCACGAGGCTGCCGACCACCATGGCGCCCCCGTAGAAGCCGTTGGCACCGAACGTGCCCCGCGCCATGCGGAAGCCCAGGACGACGCTGGCGACGGTGGCCAGTTCGAGCAGGAACGGGACGCCGAGGGTGCCGGCGGTCCACGCGGCAGCGACGGCGAGCAGGCCGGCGCCGACGATGCGGTTGCCGATGCGGTCCACCAGGTCCGGACCTCCGTCGTCCCGTGCGGTCTGCGTCGGTGCGACGGCGTCCTCGGCTGTTCCTGCCACCGGGGTGCAAGGACCCCTGGCGTCGCTTAAGGGTGACGAGGCGGGGGCGTGACGGTCACTTGCGCCCCATCACCTTCAGCACGCCGAAGACGACGAGCACGACGCCCAGGACGAGGTTGACGACGCTCGCGAGGGTGCCGGTGATGAACGACAGCGTGGTCGTTGCCAGGATGAGGACGCCGACGACGACGAGGGTGACGCCCATCCACTGCGGCCCCCGCAGCCGGCCCACGAGGACCAGGATGCCGACGACGAGGGCGGCGACGCCCATCAGTTCCTCCAGGAACGGGATGCCGACCTGGCCGAGCAGGAACAGGGCCCCGAAGACGATGAGCAGGATGCCGAGAACGAGGTCGCCGGTGGACGCCTTGGCCATGGGGCGTGCACGGTGGGGGCGACTTCACGGCTGCGGTTCGGCGTCGGCCTCGTAGGCGGCGCGGAACCACGCCCGCGCCTCATCATCCAGGGCGTCCAGCGTCACGCGGTGGCTCCAGCGGCCCCCGGAGGCGTCCACGCGCAACCGGTCGGACGCGACGGGGTGGGGCAGCAGGAAGCG
>JANQNI010000151.1 GCA_028289805.1 Thermoplasmatota archaeon
ACCCCGGCCCCAACGGCCCCAACCTCATCAAGGCGCCCCTGGCGATGGGCTGCGACGAGGCCGTCGTGGTGCTGGGTCCCGACGCCGACGGCCGCGGCACCGCCATGGCGCTGGCCAAGGCCATCGAGGCCGACGGCGGCGCGGACCTGGTCTTCGCCGGCGAGGTCAGCATCGACCGCGTGGCCGGCGAGGTCGGCAGCCGCGTGGCGACCCTCCTCGGGATGCCCAGCCTCTACAACACGCAGGAAGTGATCGGCGTCGAGGGCGGGAAGCTGAAGGCGGTGCGCGACGGCGACCCCAGCGAGGTCGTCGCGGTGCCCCTGCCGGTGGCCTGCACCATGAACGACGAGATCAACCACCCCCGCCTCCCCGCGCTCATGCAAATCCTCCAGGCCGGCAAGAAGCCCATCCACCAGAAGACCATCGACGACCTCGGGCTGTCCCCGGACCAGTTCGGCCGCCAGATGGTGATGGTGGGCAACAAGGCCCCCAAGCAGGACCGCAAGAACGTGCTGCTGGAGGGCGACGACGCGGCGGAGCAACTTGTTGCCGCCCTGAAGAAGGAGGGTGCGCTGTGAACGCCCTGGCGTTCGCAGCGCAGGCGGCGCAAGCCGCCGGAAGCTCCTGGGGCGAGCGCAGCGAGGTCCAGGAGGTGGCCCTGTGAAGGTCCTCGGCTGGAGCGACGACGACGCCCTGTGCATGCAGGTGCGCAAGGAGGCCGGCGAACACGGCGACGAGTTCCAGGTCGACCGCAGCGGCCAGCCCGACGCCGACCCCAGCACCATCGCCGCCGCCATGGCCGCCGTGGTGCAGGAGCACGGCATCGACGTGGTCCTCCTCGGCGCCTCCAAGCTGGGCAAGGACGTCGCCCCCCGCCTCGCCGCCCACCTGGACTGGCCCTACGCCGCCGAGGTGCAGAGCATCGAGGCCGGCGCCGACGGCCTGACGGTCCAGCGCATGGTCCTCTCCGGCAACAGCATGGCCACCTACACCGTGGGCAAGAACGCGGTCCTCACGGCCACCCCCGGCACCTTCGAGGCCGAGGACGACGTGGGCGGCACCGAACTCGCGCTCTCCGGCGAGGCCAGCACGGTGCAGGTCGTCGAGACGCGCGGCACCGCCGACCACAGCTTCGACCTCTCCTCCGCGGACTACGTCGTCGGCGTCGGCCGCGGCTTCAAGGCGCAGGAGGACATCGCCCTCGCCGAGGCCCTCGCTGGCAAGCTCCCCGGCGGCGCCGTCGGGTGCAGCCGCCCCGTCGCCGCCGACCTGAAGTGGCTCGGCGAGGAGCACTGGATGGGCCTCTCCGGCCACGAGATCAAGCCCAAGGTCTACTTCGCCGCCGGCGTCTCCGGCCAGATCCAGCACGTCGCCGGCATCCGCGGCTCCAAGATCATCGTCGCCGTCAACACGAACAAGGACGCCCCCATCTTCCAGGTGGCCGACTACGGCATCGTGGGCGACCTCTACAAGGTGCTGCCCAAGCTGACGGAGCTGCTGTAGGACGGGCTTCGGGTGGCCACGCGAAGCGCGCCCCCTCCGAGCCGCAAGACCGGACAAGGGGCGTCGCCAACAACCTTTCCTACCCCCCACGATGCTGAGCCAATGGCGCCTGAAGCGAACGACCGATCGGCATCAGGATTCTCCTTCCGGTTCTTTCGCCTCCAGCGGCAACACTTCCCGCCGGGCACCTCAGCCCTCGTGGGCGTCGTCGGGTTGGTCCTGCTGGGGATGCTTGCGGCGTCCCAGGGCACCTTCGAGGGAGAGAACGGGACCCACCACGGCTGGATGAGCCTGGTGCCCGCGGCCGTCGCCATCGTCCTCGCATTCACCACGCGCAACGTCCTGCTGAGCCTGTTCATGGGCATCGTCAGCGGCGGCGTCGTCTTCGCGTTCGGGAGCGCCGGGCTCGGGACGGCGTGGTCGGACTTCCCGTTCGAGCGCATGAACGTCCTGCAGTCGTTCCTGCTGCCCACCATCGGCAGCCCCGGCTTCGCGGTGATCCTGGCCGTCTACCTCTGGAGCCTCGGCGGCCTCATCGGCCTGTGGAGCCGCACCGGGGGCGCCCTGCGCTTCGCGCAGTGGATGGGGGAGTGGATGGTGCGCGGCCCGCGCACGGCCAAGCTCTTCGCCTGGATGGTCGGCGTGGTCTTCCACCAGGGCGGGACGATCTCCACGCTGCTGGCCGGGACCACGGTGCGTCCGGTGCTGGACGAGCACAAGATCAGCAAGGAGGAATCCAGCTACATCGTCGACTCCACGGCGAGCCCCATCGCCACCCTCGTGCCGTTCAACGTCTTCCCCTTCGTCATCGCCGCCGCGGTGGCCGGCACCGCCCCCATCTTCCCCGCGTCCGACGGCAGCCAGGCGAGCCTCCAGGCCGGGGTGACGTTCTTCTTCGAGAACCTGTGGTTCAACTTCTATCCCATCCTGGCGGTCACCGCCACGCTCCTGCTGAGCCTCAACGCCCTGCCGGCCATCGGCGGAATCCGGCGGGCGCGCCGCCGCGTGGCGGAGACGGGTGCCCTGAGCCGGCCCGGCGCCGAGCCCATGACCTCCCAGGAACTCAGCGAGGTGCGCGTGACGCCCGGATACCGCGTCGGCCTGGCCGACTTCCTGGTGCCCCTGATGTTCATGCTGGGCATCGCCGTCATCCCGTACTTCATCGCGTGGGGCATCAACCATGCATTCACGGGCCAGCCCGGGGACCGCCCCCTGTACATCGTGGAGGCGTTCTTCGTCGCCCTGCTGGCCGGCATGGTGGTCGCCACCGTCAAGGGCATGCCGTTTCGAGAGGTCATCGGGGGCGTCCTGGACGGCGCGAAGGGCGTCACCTTCGCCGCCATGATCCTCGCCCTGGCACTGAGCATGAAGGCGGTCGGCGACGCCCTCGGCGTCGGCCCGTACGTCGCCGACGTCCTGGGCGACACGCCCCGTGCCCTGCTGCCGGTCCTGCTGCTGTTTGCCACCGGCATCGTGGCGTTCAGCACCGGCACCAGCTTCGGGACGTGGAGCATCCTGTTCCCCGCCGCCATGCCCCTCGCCTACGCCGTCGGCGGCGGGGACCCCACCTACATGGGCCTGTGCTTCGGCGCCGTCATCAGCGGGGCTGTGCTGGGCGACCAGACCAGCCCCATCAGCGACACCACCATCCTCAGCAGCGTCAGCACCGGCGCCGACCTCATCGACCACGTCTCCAGCCAGGCGCCGTACGCTGCCATCGCGGGCGGCCTGGCCGCGATCGGGTACCTGGTGCTGGGCGCCGTCTTGTAGGAGCCCGCCGGAGCGAACCGACCGCCCTTTGAGGCAGGAAGCAGGTTCCCTCTCCGTGGTCGCCGAGACCCCCGAGCCCCGGGACGGCCCCGCCGCGCCGGCGGAGGAACCAGCCTTCGGCCCGCGGGACTCCCTGCTGCTGTGGGTCAGTGGCACCTGGATCACCGAGGCCGACTGGAGGGCGCGCCACCGCATCGTCCTCTGGACCCTGGCCCTGCACACGCCGTTCCTGTTCCTGCTCGGCGTCTTCGACGGCCAGGACCGGATCGTCTCCTACGCCACCTTCGAGGGCTTCGGGGTCGGCCACTCCCTCCTGGAGGCGAGCGTCCCCGCCGCCTTCGCCGCCCTCGCCGCCGTGCCCACGCTGCCGCGCCGCGTCCGCTCCGCCACGGCGTGTCTCGGCCTCATCGCCGCCTCCTCCATCCTGACCCACTTCAGCGGCGGCTTCATCGAGGCCCACTTCCACTTCTTCGTCATGGTCGGCCTCGCCGCCCTGTACGTGGACTGGATCCCCTTCGCCGCCACCATGGTCTTCGTCCTGCTGCACCACGGCGTCGTCGGCACCCTGGCACCGGAGTCCGTCTTCAACCACCCCGCCGCCATCGCCCACCCATGGCGCTGGGCCGCCATCCACGCCTTCTTCATCGCCGCCATGGGCGCCACCCAGGTCGGCAACCTGCTGCTCATCGGCAAGCGGATGCAGGCCCTGGCCCTGCAGCGGACCCTCTCCGAGCGGGCGAAGGACCTGGTCTGACGCCCCGCGGCACCCCCACCCTCCGTCGAAAAAGATAATGAGCCCGGGAACCAAGCCCCGTCCGTGCGCACCGCGGCCGCCCTGATCCTCCTGGCCCTCGCCCTGCCCGGCTGCTTCGACTCCCTGCCCCTGGCCGGCCCCGACCTGCCCCGCGACTACATCGCCGGCGACGACTACACGCGCTGGGTCATCGAGATCGACTACGTGGAGGGCCACCGGCCCAGCAGCGAGGCCACGAACCTCCTGGCCCAGCGCATGCGCGAACTGGTGAGCAAGGACGCGGTGTCGGTGCAGGTGGACGACGCCATCCCCGGCGGCCGCGACACCTGGAACGACGCCGCCATCCAGTCCCTGTCCGCCCAGCACCAGGACCAGGACCACGGCGGCGACACCGTCGTCACCCACGTCCTCTACCTCGACGGCTCCTACAGCCGCGGCAACGTCCTGGGCATCGCCTACGGCGACAAGGAACTGGTGGCCATGTTCGACGAGACCATCGAGGGCGCCGCCAACCTGTTTTTCAGCGCCACCCAGATCGAGCGTGCCGTCCTGGTGCACGAGTTCGGCCACGTCATCGGCCTCGTCAACAGCGGCACCCCCATGGTCCAGAACCACGAGGACCCCGACCACCGCGGCCACAGCGACAACCAGGACAGCGTCATGTACTGGGCCGTCGAGACCACGGACATCACGCAGATCTTCACCGGCGGCATCCCGACGGAGTTCGACGCCGACGACAAGGCCGACGTGTGCGCCGCCGGCGGACGCTGCTGACGGACCGAGTCGGGCTTCCGTCAACCATAAGACGCCCCAGGACAAAGCCGGGGCGTGCGCGGACCGCTGGTCGCCCTCCTGCTCGTGACCCTCGCCCTCTCCGGGTGCCTGCGCAGCGGCGGCGGCATCTTCGACGACCCCCGGCCCGTCGACCCCTACGACTACCTTACCGACCAGGACTACACCCGCTGGGTCATCGAGGTGGACGCCGTCACCGGGTGGGAACCGCGTTCCTCCGCCCTCTCCCTGCTGCGCGAACGCATGGGGGAACTCGCCGTCAAGCAGTCCATCGCCGTCGACGTGGACGGCGCCCTGCCGAGCCGGGAGCGGTGGACCACGCAGGACCTCCTCGACCTGCAGCGGGACCACCAGGACCGCAGCACCGGCGGCGACGCCGTCGTGACGTGGGTCGCCTACGTGGACGGCGCCTACTTCGATCCAGACGCGGAGGAGGACCGACTGACCCTCGGCCTCGCCATCGGACACGACCTCGTCGTCATCTTCAAGGAAGCCGTCGAGAGCACGTGCGACCCCACCGCCATCCGCAACCCCGAAACCATCGACGACCCCCAGGACGTGCTGCCCTGCCTCGACGGCGAGGAGCGCATCGAGCAGGCCGTCCTCGTCCACGAGTTCGGCCACGTCGTCGGCCTCGTCGACCGCGGCATCCCGATGGTGACCGCCCGCAAGGACAGCGAGAACGGCGCCCACTCCAACAACCCGGAGAGCGTCATGTACTGGGCCATCGAGAGCGCGGGAACCCTCGGCGAGTTCAACTCGCAAATCCCCCTGGAGTTCGACGCCGACGACAAGGCCGACGTGTGCGCCGCCGGCGGACGCTGCTGACGCCACCGCGGTGCGCTCCCCTCAAGTAAGGGGCCCCCGGTGGGCACCCGATGGCGGAGTCCCAGTGCGTCGACTACCCGGCCGTGCCGTGCCGCGTCAACCTGGAGTTGATGCCGGAGCCGACGTGGACGTGGATGCTCATCCTGACCGCGGCGGCGGTGGCCGTCTTCGGCTACGGCATGTGGCAGATGGTGCACGTCTGGCGCCTCGGCCGCGACTGGAAGCCCGGCGACTGGCGCGCGGGCCTCAAGCGCCTCGTCTCCGGCCTCGCCACGCACCGGAAGTTCCGCCAGGACCGCAAGCCGGGCACGGCGCACGCCTGGATCTTCTTCGGCTTCGTCGTGCTGTTCATCGGCACCACGCTGGCGGCCATCGACATGGACCTCTTCGAGGCCATCCTGGAGTCCAAGCTGCTCTACGGCCCCGGCTACCTCCTCTACGAGGCGGCGCTGGACTTCTTTGGCCTCGTCTTCGTCATGGGCGTCTTCTGGATGGCGTGGCGCCGCTACCGCAACCCGCCGCCGCACCTGCACAAGACGAGCACGCCGGAGGCGCCCGGCCTGCTGCGCCGCGTGGACGCCGACCTGTACCTGCTCGTGTTCCTGGGCCTCATCGGCCTCACCGGCTTCCTGCTGGAGGGCATCCGGCTCCAGCACCAGATCCAGGCGGACGGCATCGAGTACGCCCACTACTCCTTCGTCGGCAACGCCGTCGGCCTCGGCATGGCCCGCGGCATGAGCCTCCCCTCCATGGAGGCCCTCTACCCCAGCCTGTGGTGGGTTCACTTCGCCCTCTGGTCCAGCGTGCTGGCCGTCCTGCCGTGGACGAAGATGAAGCACGTCGTCACCAGCAGCCTCAACCTGTACTTCCACGACGACGCGCGGCAGGCGCGCGCCAACCTCCCCACGCCCTTCAACCTCCAGGAGGTCATGGAGTCCGGCGACACGGAGCAGATGGGGCAGGTCGGCTACACCACCATCCGGGACTTCACCTGGAAGGACCGCCTCTCCCTCGACGCCTGCACCAACTGCGGCCGCTGCGAGGCCCAGTGCCCCGCCACCGCCGCCGGGCGCCCCCTGAGCCCCCGCAAGCTCATCCAGGACCTCAAGGCGCACATGTGGGAGGACTACCGCGCCGGCCGCGGCGACGCCGAGCACGCGCCCGTGAAGCTCACCGACGTGGGCGACCTGGACCTGCGCACCCAGATCGAGGAGGCCACCCTGTGGTCCTGCACCACGTGCCGCGCCTGCATGACCGAGTGCCCCGTCGACATCGAACACGTGGACCTGATCACCGAGATGCGCCGCGGCCTCGTCATGGAGAGCAAGCTGGACGAGCACCAGAGCAAGCTCCTGGTGAACCTCACCAACGCCGGCAACCCCTACGGCTTCCCCAACGTCGACCGCGCCGACTGGGTGGGCGCCCTGCCCAAGGGCGTCGTCGTCCCCTCCGCCCAGGAGAAGGCCGCCGCCGGCGAGTCCATCGAACTGCTGTGGTGGGTCGGCTGCGTCGGCAGCTTCGACCCCCGCAACAACGAGGTCACCCGTGACCTGGCCACCATCCTCAACGCCGCCGGCGTCGACTTCGCCATCCTCGGCCAGGAGGAGAAGTGCACCGGCGACCCCGCCCGCCGCCTCGGCGAGGAGGGCCGCTTCCAGCAGTCCGTGATGGAGAACCTGATGGTCCTCCAGCAGTACGGCGTCACGAAGGTCCTCACCCAGTGCCCCCACTGCTTCAACACGCTGCTGAACGAGTACCCCGAGTTCGGCGCCGACTTCGAGGTCGTCCACCACACCACGTTCCTCGAACAACTCATCGACGAGGGCAAGGTCCCCCTCAAGGACGGCGCCGAGATGAAGGTCAGCTTCCACGACTCCTGCTACCTGGGGCGCCACAACGGCATCTTCGACGCCCCCCGCCGCGTCCTGGAGAAGACCAACAACGGACTGCCCGTGCTGGAGATGGCCCAGAGCGGCCAGCAGGGCCTGTGCTGCGGCGCCGGCGGATCCAACATGTGGTACGAGGTCAAGCAGGAGGACCAGCGCATCAACGTCATCCGCGCCAAGCAGGCCGCCGACACGGGCGCCGACACCGTGGTGAGCGCGTGCCCCTTCTGCCTGACCATGCTCAAGGACGGCCTCTCGCTCACCGGCAACGACGCCGAGGGCGGCGGCTCCATGGTCGCCCAGGACCTCGCCGAGGTCGTCGCGCGCAACCTCGACTGGGAACCCCCCGTGGTCGAGGAGCCGGACGAGCCGGAGGAAGCAGGGGAGCAGGCCGACGCCGGGGCGGCGCCCGCGATGGAGAACCCCTACGCCAGCTACGGCGGCGGGGGATGGGGCGGCTAGGCCCCCACCAAGGAGTTCCAGGCCACAGGGTCCGCTTGACCGGAGGGGAGCAGACGCGGCTCCAGGCCGCACAGCACCGCGTTGACGTCGCCCTCGGGGGTCCCGTTGACGCTGTCGAGCACGATGCGCAGGGGGTAGCCGGTGCCCCCCACAAAGCGCCAAACCGCCACCACGGGGGTTTCCTTCCAGGGACGATGGAAGACCATCCGTCGTGAACCAGTCGTGCGAAGTCGAAGAAGGGGGAAGACGGGCGTCCAGGGTCGCCTACAGGCAGTCCGCCAAGTCCTTGATCGGCGTGGAGAGCATACAGAAGGGAATCGGGGCCAGGCGACCGGGCAGGTACGCGAGGCAGGCACCGATGGCACCGCCCGGGGTGGTGTAGATGAACTCGCGGTCGTAGCACCACATGCGGAACCAACCGGCCTCCTCGACCACCTCGAAGTCCACGTCAGCATCGTCGGCGGACCCGAGGGCGGCCGCCTGGGTGGCGGGCGCGGCGAGCAGGAACAGGCTTGCGGCGAGCAGAATGCGTCGCATGCAGCCCCCATCGCCGGGAGGAACTTCATCTTGTCTCGGGACAAATAGAAATATTGGGCCGAAGACCAACGGACGCGGGGCGACCGGGGACCCCCAGGCTCGATGGGAAGCAACCCGGGGACGAGCCCGGAGGGGCGGGGCAGGCGGGAGTAGAGGAAAGAGGGAGAGCAAATCCGCCGCGCCTCAGCACACGAAGATGTCACAGACGACTCTGTCGAAGACCAGGTAGTCGGCGCACTGACGGGTGACGCCCACGAAGGTGCCCTCGTAGTACCGGTCCAGGCACCACATCTCGACCCAGGGGTCCTCGTTCACGTCGGCGGCGTCGACGTCGGCGGCCTGGACGGCGGGGGCCAGGAGCAAGAGCAGGCTTGTGGCGAGCAGGATGCGTCGCATGCAGCCGGATGCGCAGGGAGGAACTTCATCTTGTCTCGGGACAAACAGAAACAATGGGCCGAAGGCCAACGGAGGCGTGGGCGACCGGGAACCCCCTGGCTTGATGGGAAGCGACCCGGGGACGAGCCCAGAGGACGTGACAGGCGGGAGAAGGGGAAGGAGGAAGCACAGACCCGACCGCGCTTCAGCACACGAAGATGTCACAAACGACTCTGTCGAAGACCAGGTAGTCGACGCATTGCCAGGTGGCGCTTGCCAGGGGACCCTCCTCGTAGTACTGGCCCGCGCACCACAGGCGCACATCGGCGGTGGAATCGACTTGGGAAACCAAGCGGGTGAGGCAGCTGCGAACGTTGTCCACGGGGGAGGGAAGAACCGGACAGTGCACAGCGGCATCCTCGGCGTTGAGGCGGCCATCGTCCGCGTCGGCGGCGACGGCGGGAGTCAGGAGCAAGAGCAGGCTTGTGGCGAGCAGGATGCGTCGCATGCAGCCGGATGCGCAGGGAGGAACTTCCCTCTTTCTCGGGATGTATGACAAAGAGCGCGGGCTACACCAACTGCCGCGCCCGCGCCCGCATGGCCTCCTGGCGGGACTTCTCGCGCTCCTCGTCCGTCTCCTCCTCGTCCTCGTGCTTCCGGGACGGCCCGAGACCAAGCAGGGACCGCAGGCCGGGGCTCACGCCGCGACCCCCTCCGACTGCCGCAACCACGCCCGCACCCGCCCGGGGGGTGCGAATGCAACGAGCACCATCGTCGCCGCCACGAGGCCCACGAGCTGCCCCACGACGGTGCCGACGTACGTCTGCTCCGTCTCCGTGATGAACCGGAAGACGGTGCCCAGGACGCTGTAGAGGAACCAGCCGCCGAGGCCGCCGCTGACCAGCAGGATGCGGTAGCGGGACTCGCGGTCGTCCAGCTTGAAAAACAGCATCAGGTACGAGGCGGCCGCCGCAAGGGGCGGCAGGCTGATGGCCAGGCTGAAGCCCAGCAACAGCAGCGGGGGATGCTCCTGCTCGAACAGCAGCGACGCCGTGCCGTCCTCCACGCCGGTGTAGGGCCCGAAGCCCTCCATCAGGTAGACCAGGTACACGAACAGCAGCACGTAGAACAGGGCGACGCCGCGCCACGCCTCCGAGCGGCCCGTGTACAGGAACAGGAGGTAGTAGACCAGGCCGGCCAGGGCGACGAAGATGGCACCGAAGATGACGTAGATCCACGCGCGCACGGCGCCCAGCCCGTACTCCGCGAAGGTGAGGCCGAGGCCCGACGGGATGCTCGCCAACCCCACCACGGCGATGCCGAGCCACCAGGTGGCGAAGCCCGCGCGCGCCAGCCGGGCACCCACGTCCACGGGCCGCCGCAGCACCAGGTACGCCACGACGCCGTAGACCACGCTGGCAACAAGGCGGACGCCCTCCAGCGCAAGCTCTGCGGACGTGACGGACATCGACCCCTCCTGCACCTCCAGGGCATAAGAGGGACCGGCCGGGGGGCGGACGCCCGACCGGGGCCCGGGGACGAACCGGATTCGGGGGGAGCGGGACCGCGCCAACGCCACTCTTTTTATCCACTGCCAGGGTCGCCCGCCTCGCCCCGGAGCCACACCGGTTTCCGGAGCACTGCACGGGGAGATAGCAAAGCGGCTATGCGCGGGCCTGCAGAGCCTGATACGGGGGTTCAAATCCCTCTCTCCCCTCTCCCATGCTCGCCCAGTGCCGCCAGCACGGCTACTTCCGTGGGGAACTGTGTCCCCTGTGCGACCAGAAGGGCCGCTTCCTGATGAAGGACCACGAGATCGACCGCGTCGGCCGCATGATGGCCGGCATCCTGCGCCACTTCCCCGAGCGCTTCGAGTTGCAGATGGACGGTCGCGGCTGGGTGGACCTGGAGCAGTTCGTGGAGAGCATCAAGCGCAGCCGCCAGAACTACGCGCGCTGGCTGCGCACGGAGCACATCCAGGCCCTCGTCGAGACGGACGAGAAGGGCCGCTACCAAATCGACGGCGGGATGGTCCGCGCCACCTACGCCCACAGCGTGGACGTGAACCTGGACGACCTGCCGGAGGCGACCGCCGACCACCTCTACTTCCCCGTGGCGGAGGAGGAGTTGGACATGGTGCTGGAGACGGGCCTGCGCCCCAGCGACCGCAACATGATCCACCTCTCCGGCAGCGCCGAGAAGGCGTACAGCGCCGGCCGCGTGCACATGCACGACCCCATCATCCTCAGCGTGGACGTGGGCAAGGCCAACATGGGCGGGAACTTCATCTTCCGCGCCGGCAAGGCCGTCTACGTCACCGACGCCGTCGAGCCGGAGTGCATCGCCGTCTTCGACGACGAGGACGAGATGACGAGCATCCGGGCGCAGCACGGGCCGGGCGACGAGGAAGAGTAGGCCGCGCACGGCGTCGGTCCGAGCGCAGGCAACCGAGGCGCGTCGGGGACCCAGTGCCGCCCGGGACGCAGGAACGCCGCGGACGGCGGTCGCCGGAGAGACCCACTTCGTCCGCCGACGGGGACCCCAGGAACGGCCTGCCCAAGTCGGTTGCGGTGCGTTCCGGCCGATTCGTCCCCACGCACTTGGTCCGCGCCGCACCTCAAGCAAGCCTTCATCAACCCAGACGACCTTGTTGGAAGTGGATGGGATGCAGCAACGCGGAGGTCCAGCCATGGGCCTGACGCAACTGGTCCAACAGTGGAGCCTGGGCCGTCTCTTGGCCAAGGCGTTCGGCAAGAAGCACGCCCGCATCGGCATCTACGGGCCGCCGAACGCCGGCAAGACGACGCTGGCCAACCGCATCAGCCGGGACTTCACCGGCGAGACCGTCGGCAGCGCGAGCCCCATCGCGCACGAGACGCGGCGGGTGCGCAAGAAGGCGGACATCGACCTGCGCAGCGGCAACGCCAAGCTCCACATCGACATCATCGACACGCCCGGCGTGGCGACGCAGATCGACTTCCACGAGTTCGTGGAGGACCACGGCATGGACGAGGACGAGGCCCGCCGCCGCGCCAAGGAGGCGACGGAGGGCGTCATCGAGGCCATCCGGTGGCTCGACGACGTCGACGGCGTGCTCCTGGTGATGGACAGCGCGGAGGACCCCTTCACGCAGGTCAACGTCACCATCCTGGGCAACCTGGAGGCGCGCAAGCTCCCGGTCGTCATCGTGGCCAACAAGATCGACCTGGCCGAGGCCAGCCCGGCGACGCTGAAGTCGGCCTTCCCGCAGCACCCCGTCGTGCCCCTGTCGGCGGGCGAGGGGACGAACATGGACGCTCTCTACGAGGTCGTGGCGAAGCACTTCCGGTGAGACCATGGCGAAGAACAAGAACCGCAGCAGCACGCAGGTCCTCGCCACGCCGGAGGCGGCCCCGGACATCCACCTCATCTCGGCCGAGAAGATCGAGTCGATGGGGGCGACGGAGAAGATCCGCTTCATCCTCGACGAGGTCGTGCAGAACAAGATCCTCATCCTGGAGCGCGGCCTGACGCCCCAGGAGGAGACGGCCCTCATCGAGCAGACGATGCGGGAGATCGACCAGGAGTCGTTCATCGGCATCGAGTTGCAGTCCTACGGCATGGACCACGGCAAGAACATGCTCCAGCGCGTCGTCATGGGCGGCCCGCGGCCCCGCATGGCCGTCATCGGCCCCGCCAACCTCCTGCGGCTGGTGTCGAAGGACAACGAGAAGATCGTGACGAAGATCGTTGGAAAGGGCGCGTAATGCCCCACCAGTGCCTCTCCTGCGGGTTCGCCTTCGAGGAGGGCAGCAGCGCCCTGCTGAAGGGCTGCCCCGAGTGCAAGGGGACGCGGTTCTTCTACACCAAGGACGCCGTGGACGAGACGGAGCGCAAGGACATCGCCGCGAAGGCCCAGAAGGACCTGCGGCAGGTCGTCGCGGACATGCTCCAGGAGGCGGCCCCCCAGGTCAAGGACCTCCCGACGGACGGCGACGGCTGGGCGCAGCTCAAGCCCCGCGACCTGCGGCGCCTGGTGAGCCAGGTCAAGGCGGAGGCCCGCAAGCAGGACCCCGAGGCCGCCGTGCCGGACGCCGCCCCCGCGGCGGACCCGGAGGCACTCGCGCGCGCCCAGGCCGCCCGACAGCGCGTCGAGCAGGAGACCGCCGCGGCGCGCGGGGACGAGGTGAAGCCGGACACCGTCACCATCGAGGAGCCGGGCTCCTACAACATCGACGTGAAGGGCCTCCTGGAGCGCAACCCCATCGTGGTGCACAAGGACGGCGCCTACGTCATCCACCTGCCGAGCCTGTTTCAGGGCGGAGAGAAGACGGCGTAGGGGAACCGCGCGGTTTCGCTCGGCCGAAATGCCGGCGTTTGCTCCAATAGGCCCTTGTCTCCCTCACCTATGGCGGACATGGCGCGCGCCGTCATGATGACAGCCGCACCCGAATTCAGGTGACCACCCCACTCCTGCAAGCCCGGCGGCGCGCGCCCATTGTCCCCCCGCCGCAGGCACCCGCACGCGCGGACCCACGATGGCTCGCAATCCTCATATACGGGCCCAGGGTCGGCCGCCTACCCGGCTGGGCTTGAGGGGCGTCTGCCCCCCGCACGGGTCCGTGGTCTAGTCGGTTATGACGTCGCCTTCACACGGCGAAGATCGCCAGTTCGAATCTGGCCGGACCCACCTCCCCCTCCACCCGCCACCGCCCGCCCCGATAGTGTAGCGGCCTATCATGACGCCCTGTCACGGCGTCGACTGGGGTTCAAATCCCCATCGGGGCGCTCCGACGAGCCTGCGGCTCG
>JANQNI010000193.1 GCA_028289805.1 Thermoplasmatota archaeon
CTGCAACAGCAGATTGTTGGCGCTGGTCAGATTGCGAATGGATTCCACTTTGGATTCGATCTCTTGGCGAAATTCAGCGATCCTGTCCGACATCGCCGAACTGGGCGTCGGCGACGGCGTCGCTGCCGACCTGGTCGCCGACGGCGCCCTTGAGCTCAACGAGGTTGTTGCTGATGTCGGAGTCGCCGTTGCGGACGAACTCGAAGGCGGGCAGGTCGCCGTAGGCCATCAGGCGCACGTCGCCGACGCTGACGGAGGGGGTGGCGCTGCCGAGGCCGGTCAGGTCGAGGTAGGCGACGTCCTTCTTCTTCAGCTTCCCGTCGCCGTCCTTGTCCATGTAGCGCACCGCGTGGGCGGGCACGGCGGTCAGGGGCGCGTCGAAGTCGGAGTCGCCGGAGCCGTCGACCTTGGTGGCGCCGGACTCGGTGCCGGAGCCGACGAGGCGCATGTACTTGCCACCCACGGCGGTGCACGTGGTGGTCTTGTACGTCAGGTACAGGCGCTCGCCCACGTCCACGGCGCCGTCGGTGTCGTCGTCCACGAAGCACAGCGCGACGTCGTTGAACTTGGGCACGGCGTAGTGGTCGTAGTCGGCCTTGTCGACGCCCGTGCCGGGCGCGTACTCGGCCGCGGCGAGGGGGGTCAGCAAGAGGAGCGTCAGGATCAGGGAGGTCCCGAGGGACGTGCTTGCGGTGCGCACGCGGGCAGGCCTTGAGAAGCGAGAGAAGTGGCTTTCCCCTATAGTCTCGATTCTATACTGTTGGTGAGGGCGGACCATCACCGAATGCTGTTTCACCCCAGCTCCTTCAACGCTCTGGCCGTACGATACAGAGGCCTATGGAGACCCCGTTTCTCCACGAGGCCCACCTCCTGCAGCGCGGTCAGGTGACGCGACACCACGCGGCGGCTCAGGCGCGCCTGCGCGGCGAGGTCCGAGAGGCT
The DNA here is from genome assembly GCA_028289805.1 of Thermoplasmatota archaeon. Lineage (GTDB taxonomy): Archaea > Thermoplasmatota > E2 > JACPAO01 > JAHFTW01 > JANQNI01. The sequence goes on from JANQNI010000193.1 coordinate 943, forward strand.
GGCGTCCCCTGATGCACCCAGATGGTCCAGCAGGCTCCGCGTCCCCGGGTCCCGCAGCGTCGCGAGGCACGCCTGAACGCGTTCCGGGATTTCCGTCGAGAACAGCGCCGCCCGCCCCCGGTGGCGGCGGGCGACCACCATCCCGGCCCGCTCCAGTTGTTGCAGGTGGTGCGTCGTCGTGCCCCAGCCCACGTCCAGGCCCCGGCACACGTCCGTCTTCGCCGCCCCGGGGTTCTCCAGCAAGAAGTGCAGGATCCGGTCCCGCGTCGAGGTGCCGTTCATGCGGGCCCCCCCGACAGGGCACCGTCGGGGAGGCGGGCGTCGGGCGGCGATGTCCGCGGGCGTGGCCCCCGGAGCCGCACCGCCACCCCCCGGACCCGCGGCGCGGAAGCCACGCGAAGAAGAAACAAAACCCGTTGGATCATCATTGTTTGTCCAACAGCGTTTGACGTAGGCACCACACCGAACCACATGCCATCGAGGCAACAATCGGCAGGAGACAAGAACCTATCGTCCCCGCGGCGGGGGCCCAGGTCGCCGATGCAACCCCCCACGCCCTCCGCCCCCTCGTCCAATTTCGACTCACCGAAAATCATTGCCCCTGCCCATCAAAGCTTATATTCCACCCCCCTCGGCGGCTCCAGAGCACCCCTCACCACGTGGCCCACACCGACAGCGGCTTGGCTGCGGCGGGGGGAGGAACAACGACGATGAGCGACGCGGTCAAGGAACTCGCCGAGCGGGAGTACCGGTACGGATTCACCACGGACCTGGACGAGGACCGGGTGCCGCCCGGCCTGAACGAGGACGTCATCCGCATCATCAGCCAGAAGAAGGGCGAGCCCGAGTGGCTGCTGGAGTGGCGGCTGGACGCGTACCGCGCCTGGCTGAAGATGCGGGAGCCGACGTGGGCGCGCGTGGAGTACCCACCCATCGACTTCCAGGCCATCACGTACTACTCCGCCCCCAAGTCCGCCAGCGAGGGCCCCAAGAGCCTGGACGAGGTGGACCCGGAGATCCTGGAGATGTACGAGAAGCTCGGCATCAGCCTCGTCGAGCAGAAGCGTCTCCAGGGCATCCCCCTGACCGAGGAGGAGCAGGGCGCCAGCCGCGTCGCCGTCGACGCCGTCATCGACAGCGTCAGCGTCGCCACGACGTTCAAGGAAGAGCTGGAGAAGCAGGGCATCATCTTCTGCTCCTTCGGCGAGGCCGTCCAGGACCACCCGGAACTGGTGCGCAAGTACCTGGGCACCGTCGTCCCCACCACGGACAACTTCTACGCCGCGCTCAACTCGGCCGTCTTCACCGACGGCTCCTTCTGCTACATCCCCAAGGGCGTGCGCTGCCCCATGGAACTGAGCACCTACTTCCGCATCAACGCGGCCGGCACGGGCCAGTTCGAGCGCACGCTGCTGATCGCCGACGAGGGCAGCTACGTCAGCTACCTCGAGGGGTGCACCGCGCCGCAGCGCGACGAGAACCAGCTCCACGCCGCCGTCGTCGAACTGGTGGCCCACGAGGACGCCGAGATCAAGTACTCCACCGTCCAGAACTGGTACCCCGGCGACAAGGACGGCAAGGGCGGCATCTACAACTTCGTCACCAAGCGCGGCCTGTGCGAGGGCGACCGCTCCAAGATCAGCTGGACGCAGGTGGAGACCGGCTCCGCCATCACCTGGAAGTACCCCAGCTGCATCCTCAAGGGCGACGACAGCCAGGGCGAGTTCTACAGCGTCGCGCTGACGACGAACAAGCAGCAGGCCGACACCGGCACCAAGATGGTCCACATCGGTCGCAACACCCGCAGCACCATCATCAGCAAGGGCATCTCGGCCGGCGAGAGCCAGAACACGTACCGGGGCCAGGTCAAGATCCTCCCCGGCGCCGAGGGCGCCCGGAACTACAGCCAGTGCGACAGCCTCCTCATCGGGGCCGACTGTGGTGCCCACACCTTCCCCTTCATCGACGTGCGCAACCCGACGGCGCAGATGGAGCACGAGGCGACCACCTCGAAGGTGGGCGAGGACCAGATCTTCTACTGCCAGCAGCGCGGCCTCTCGGAGCAGGACGCCGTCAACCTCATCGTCAACGGGTTCTGCAAGTCGGTCTTCCGGCAACTGCCGATGGAGTTCACCGTCGAGGCGCAGAACCTGCTCAACCTGAAGCTGGAGGGCGCCGTCGGGTAGCCCCGCACCCCCCTACCCCCATCCCTGGAGATTCCCCATGCTCGAAATCAACAACCTGCACGTGGAAGTGGACGGCAAGCCCATCCTGAAGGGCCTCAGCCTGAGCGTCCCCGCCGGCGAGGTCCACGCCATCATGGGCCCCAACGGCTCTGGCAAGTCGACCCTGGCCAACGTCGTCGCCGGCAAGGACGGCTACGAGGTCACCGAGGGCAGCATCACCTACGACGGCAAGGACCTGCTGGAGATGGACCCCGAGGAGCGGGCCCGCGAGGGCGTCTTCCTGGCCTTCCAGTACCCCGTCGAGATCCCCGGCGTCAACAACACGTACTTCCTGCGCGAGAGCCTCAACGCCATCCGCAAGCACCGCGACGAGGAGGAGGTCGACGCCATCGACTTCCTGGACCTGGTCCAGGAGAAGGCGGAGGCCGTCGGCCTCAAGGACAAGCTGCTGGAGCGCAGCGTCAACGCCGGCTTCAGCGGCGGCGAGAAGAAGCGCAACGAGGTGTTCCAGATGGCCGTCCTGGAGCCCCGCCTGGCGGTGCTGGACGAGACCGACAGCGGCCTCGACATCGACGCCCTGCGCACCGTCGCCGACGGCGTCAACCGGCTGCGCAAGCCCGACAACGCGTTCCTGGTCATCACGCACTACCAGCGCCTGCTGGACCACATCGTCCCCGACGTGGTGCACGTGCTCCAGGACGGCCGCATCGTCAAGACCGGCGGCAAGGAGCTGGCGCTGGAGCTGGAGAAGGAAGGCTACGCGGACCTCGCGTGAGGCGACCATGAGCGAGATGGCGACGACCACGACGCACTGGCACGAGACCGCCGAGGCCGGGCTGCCCGGCGCCCCCGAGTGGCTCCTTCGCGTGCGCGCCGAGGCGCTGGAGCGCTTCGAGGCGCTCGGCTGGCCCGCCCGCGGCGACACGCGGTACGCCTACACGGACCTGAAGCCGATCCAGGCCGGCGCCCCCGCAGCCACGCCGGGCGCCGCGACGGAAGACGACCTCGCGCCGTTTCTTTCCGGCGACGAGTCCGCCCTGCTGGTCTTCATCGACGGCCGCCTCGACGCCTCCCTGTCGCGCACCGACGACCTGCCCGACGGCGTCGTGGTGCGCGCCGCGTCCACGGACCTCGCCGGCCTCGACCGGGAGCACCTGGAGCGCCTCGCCGCCACCGACGACCCCCTCGTGGCCCTCGACGTCGCCACGTTCCAGGACGGCGCCGTCGTCCGCGTCCCCCGCGGCACCACGGTCGCGGGCACCCTGCACCTGATGTTCGTAACGACCGGCCCCGGCCTGCGCGTCCTCCACAACCACATCCACGTCGGGGAGGACGCGGAGGCGATGGTGCTGGAGAGCCACGTCCACCTCGCCGACAACGAGGGCCTCACCCTCAGCCACACCACCCTCGCCGCCGCGCCCGCCGCCCGGCTGCGCCACGTGAAGGTGCAGAAGGAGGACCGCCGCGCCCGCCACGTCGCCACCCAGGAGGTCGTGCAGGAACGCGACGCGGACGTCCACAGCACCCTGCTGGACGTGGGCGCAACGCAGGCCCGGCAGGCCGTCACCGCCACCCTGCGAGGCCGGGGCGCCTCCTGCGAACTCGGCGGCGTCTTCTTCGGCCAGCGCGACCAGCGCCGCGACGTCTGGACCCGCATCGACCACGAGGTGCCCGACTGCACGAGCACGGAGACGTTCAAGGGCATCCTCGACGACGCCAGCCGCGGCGCCTTCACCGGCCTCGTCGTGGTCCACCCCGGCGCCCACGGCACCAACAGCGACCAGCAGAACCGCAACCTGCTGCTGTCGACGAAGGCCCACGCCGACGCGACGCCGCAGTTGGAGATCCACAACGACGACGTCAAGTGCGCCCACGGCAGCACCATCGGGCAACTGGACGAGGAGGCCCTGTTCTTCCTGCGCAGCCGCGGCATCGGCGCGCAGCAGGCCCGGCTCATGCTGACGCGCGCCTTCGCCAGCGACGTCATCCAGGGCGTCCCCTCGGCCCCCATCCGAACGCTCTTGGACCGGTACCTCCACGTCTGGTTCATCAAGCACCAGGAGCACCTATGAGCTACGACGTCGACGCCGTGCGCGCCCAGTTCCCCGCCCTCCACCAGGAGGTCCACGGCCACCCCCTCGTCTACCTGGACAACGCCGCCACGAGCCAGAAGCCCCGCGCCGTCATCGACGCCCTGGCCCACTACTACGAGGCCGACAACGCCAACGTCCACCGCGGCGTCCACGAGCTGAGCCAGCGCGCCACGCGCGACTACGAGGGCGCACGCGAGACGATGCGGGATTTCCTCCACGCCGCGAGCACGAAGGAGGTCGTCTTCGTGCGCGGCACCACCGAGGCCATCAACCTCGTGGCCCAGAGCTTCGTCCGGCCCCGCGTCGGCCCCGGCGACGAGATCCTCATCAGCCACATGGAGCACCACTCCAACATCGTCCCGTGGCAACTCGTGTGCGAGCAGACCGGCGCCACGCTGAAGGTGGTGCCCATCGACGAACGCGGCGCACTGGACATGGAGGCGTTCCACGCCCTGCTCGGGCCCCAGACCCGGTTCGTCAGCATGGTCCACGTCAGCAACGCCCTCGGCACCGTCAACCCCGTCGAGGACATCGTGGCCGCCGCCCACCAGGTCGGCGCCCACGTCATGCTCGACGGCGCCCAGGCCGCCCCCCACGTCCCCCTCGACGTGCAGGCCCTCGACGTCGACTTCTACGCCGTCAGCGGCCACAAGATGTACGCCCCCACCGGCATCGGCGTGCTGTACGGCAAGGAGGCGCTCCTGGACGCGATGCCCCCCTACCAGGGCGGCGGCGACATGATCGCCAGCGTCACCTTCGACGGCACCACCTACAACGACCTGCCCTACAAGTTCGAGGCCGGCAC
>JANQNI010000227.1 GCA_028289805.1 Thermoplasmatota archaeon
GCATCGAGGACGCCACGATCCTCCCGCCGGGCCTGCGCGGCGACGGCAGCCGCCACGGCGCGCCGGAGCGGCCCATGTTCGTGCGCAGCCTCCTCGACGCGGCGGACCTGGACGTCCGGGCGTCGCGGGGCGAGCCCACGGTGGACGCGCCCTTCCCCCAGGACGACGGCGACGCCGCCGTGCGGTACGACACGGACTCGGTGTGGACGCCGCGGCACCTGCGGCGGTCCTTCGACGGAGACGAGGAGGAGTAGAGCCCGGTTCAGATCACGGTGCCGTGGCCCTTGCGGGGCAGTGGCAGGTGCTTGTCCCCGTACGCCTCCAGCCGCGCCACCAGTTCCCTGCGCAGTTCGCTCGGGGGGACGATGTGGTCGACGATGAGGTCGTTGGCGGTGACGTGGATGTCGATGTCCTTGCGGTACTCCTCCCGCTTCTCGGCGATCCACGCCTCGCGCTCCTTCGGGTCCTCGATGCGGGCGATGTGGTTGGCGTACACGGCGTTGATGGCCGCCTCGGCGCCCATGACGGCGATCTCGGCGCCCGGCAGCGCCAGCGTCGCGTCGGGCTCGAAGGCGGGTCCGCACATGGCGTAGATGCCGGCGCCGTACGCCTTGCGCACCGCGACGCAGAACTTGGGCACCGTCGCCGTGCTGGTGGCGTAGATGAACTTCTTGCCGCGCTTGAGGATGCCCTGCTTCTCCACCTCGGAGCCGACCATGAAGCCGGGCGTGTCGCAGAGGTAGACCAGGGGCACGTTGTAGGCGTCGCAGGTGGTGATGAACTCGGCCGCCTTGTCGGCGGAGTGGGGGAAGATGGCGCCGGCGCGGTGCAGGCTGTTGTTGGCGACGATGCCCACGACGTGTCCGCCCATGCGGGCGAAGCCGGTGACGAGTTCCTCCGCGTGGTCCTTCTTGATCTCGAACCACGAGTCGGCGTCGACGATGCAGTCGATCAGTTCGTGCATGTCGAAGGCCTGGTTGGGGTCCTCCGGCACGATGGCGTCCAGTTCCGCGCCGTCGCGCGCCGGCTCACGGCTCTCGTAGACGGGGGGGCGCTCGTCGCAGTGGTCTGGCAGGTACGTCAGGAGTCGCTTCACGGCGAGGGCGGCCTCCTCCTCCGTGTCCACGACGACGTGGCACTGGCCACTGTCGCGCATGTGCAGGTCGGCACCGCCCAGCTCCTGCATGGAGATGGCCTCGCCGGTGACCATCTCGACCATGCGTGGGCTCGCGATGCACAGCGCCGACATGCCGCGCACCATGACGGAGAAGTCGCAGAAGACCGGCGTGTAGGCGGCGCCGGCCACGCAGGGGCCGTAGAGGATGCTGATCTGCGGAATCTTACCGCTCAGGATCGAGTGGTTGTAGAAGTACTTCCCAATGCCGCGCAGGTTGGCGAAGAAGCCCGCCTGGTCCGTGATGCGCGCGCCGCTGGAGTCGATGAGGTACAGGATGGGCTTCTGGGCCCGCAGGGCACGCTCCTGGACGCGGATGAACTTCTCCACGCCGCGCTCGGCCATGGAACCGGCCTTGACGGTGTAGTCGTTGGCGATGACGAAGACGGTGCGGTCGTGGATGTCCCCCGCGCCCGTCACCATGCCGTCGGCGGCCAACCCCTCGTCGGCGCGCAGGTTGTGGGCAAACAGACCGTCCTCGAACCGGAGGCCCTCCGGGAAGAACAGGTCCAGCCGGTCGCGGACGAAGAACTTGCCTCCCTCGGGCAGCCGGTCCTTGTACTTCTGCGGGCCACCTTTCTGGAGCCGCTCGATGTCGGCGCGGAGGGCGTCCTCGCGGGTCGCGGTGGTCTGCTCGCTCATGCGCGGGCCAGGAGCGGGGGGCCTTTCAACGGAGCGGTCCTGAACCACGGCGGGGAACAACGTGACGGGGGAACGAACCCACGAGCCCGGCTAAGTTCGACCAAGCAGTGTTGCGGCCGATGGTTTCCGTACCTCCATCTCCAACGCAGAGGCGAACCACGGCGGTCGCCTTCGCCGTCCTCGCCGTGCTCCTGCTGGTGTCCTCCGGCGGCGGCGTGGCCGCGACCCAGAACCTCCACGGCCCCGCGGGCGACGGGGGTCCCGACGATGAAACGGTCCAGCGATTCGTGGACCTGTGGCTCCCACGCCTCCTGGACGTGGATGGCTTCCAGGCGTACCTGGACGCAGACCACATCCCCGCCGACGTTCTGGCCGAGGGCTTCCACGACGCCGACGACGAAACCCGGACGACCTTCGTGGCCGCCCTCGTGGACGAATTGCTCCGCCGCGAGCCGGACTTCTTCATCCAGCCCGGCACCGAGGGCGTCGTCGAGCCTCCCTCCCTGGCGGAGCTGACCTTCGCCCTGCAGGTCGGCATCTTCGAGAAGGACGACCTGCGCACCGCCATGGCTGATGGCTCCGACGTGCCGACACGGGACGACCCAGCCCCCTCCGCCCTGGACCTTGTCGTGCGCGACCTGGCCGCTCGTCTGCCCCGTGCCAACGCCGACGGTCCGGCGGCCCCGGCGCTCCCCGCGCCCACCGTCGTCCCCGTCGACCTCACCGCGTCCACCGCAGCGGGCCCCGTCGACACGACGCCGCTCAACAACCTGCGCAAGCAACTCTCCAAACTCATCGGCGACCCACCCAGCACCCCCGGCGCCGGAACCTCCGGAACGGTCCTGCTGTGCCTGGAGCGTACCGGCGCGCCCTCCTGCCAGGTCACGCCCCTCGGCGTTCCCGTCCTGTGGAACGTCGCCGGCACGTCCGCCCCGGACGTGCAGGCCACGGTCTCCATCCTCCCCGGCGGCGGCGCAGGCGACGTCAGCCTCACCCTCACCGTCGACAACGACCTCCTGCTCGGCAACAAGGTCGCCGGGCACGTCTTCGCTGTCCTCGACGAGACGAACCTCAACAGCCGCATCGCATTCGGCTTCGACGGCCGCGCCAGCACCCTCTCGGACCTGAGCACGCTGGACTTCACCGTCAACGCCCTCCAGGCCCTCCAGGGCAACGTCGACGCCAGCCTCGACGTCACCCACGCGGGCGCCGGCAGCGACGTGGACGTCACCTTCGTCCACAAGAAGCTCAACGGGGGCGTCGAGAGCGACCCCACCGCCGCCGTGCTGGACCTGACCCCCATGGACAACGCGTTCCACGCCGACGCCTTCGTCACCCGCTCCGGCGGCGTCACCGACGCCACGGTCGGCCTCTCGGGCGCCCCCGGCAAGACCCTCGACGTGGGCATCGTCACCGTCGACACGGGCGCGGACGCCACCAAGGACCTCCTCGTCACCGCCCAGGGCATCCCCACGCCTCTCCAGGTGGCCGCCCTGGTCTCCAACACCGGCGCCGCCGAGGTCCACTACGACGCCAGCACGACCATGACGCGGCTGGCCTACCTCGGCCGGTCCACCCCGTCCAACGCGGCTCCCACCACCTACGACCTGACCCAGGCCAAGGTGCAGGGGCTCCCCGCCGACGTGGACGTGTTCGTGGACCCCACCGACTTCGAACTACAGTGGCGCGCCTCCGGCACCACCGGGACCACCAGCGCCCTCCTGGAGCACCACGAGGCTGGATCCATGAAGCAACGGCTCTACGGCGAGGTGTCTGGCGTCCCCTCCAGCGTCGACGTGCGCGTGGAGAAGTACGGGACCGCCACCCGCTACCACTACCAGGCCGCCTCCAGCATCAGCGACGTGCTCGTGGAGTCCCTCGACCGGCGCACCTACGGCGGCCACGACGTCTCTCTCGACGTGCATGACGTCCCGACCCGCGTGGACCTGGACGTCGACGGCTTCCAGCGCAGCATCGCCTGGGACGCCTCCGGGACCGTCGGCTCCGCCGGCCTCGTCGGCAAGCTCTACCATGGCGGCACCTGGAATCTGGGCGTCAACGTCCAGGGCATCCCGGCCCGCTGGGAGGGTGACTTCGCCCTCGACAAGGTCCGCTTCGCGGGCCTCAGTGGCCCCATCGGCCTCCTGTCCGGTCACGTCACCAACCACGGCACCTACACCACCAACAGTGGCGACCACCTCACGGCCCGCCAGGTCGGCAGCCGCTTCGACGGCTCCTTCCAAATCTCTGGCCTCCGCGAGGCGAGCTTCACGCGCGTCGACGACGGCTTCGACGCCCTCCTGCGGCTGCCCGCCGGCAGCGACCTCCGCGTGGACGTGCTGCTCGACCGTGCCGCCCAACGGTCCTACCTGGACGTCCAGT
>JANQNI010000293.1 GCA_028289805.1 Thermoplasmatota archaeon
CCCCGTCGCGGACCTGAACGGTCCGACGCGGCCCTCCGACTCCGCGCCCTTCTTCAAAGGCAGCCCCGTGCGCAGGCCGTGGTCCGAATCGCCCCCTTCCGCGCCGTCCGCTACGCCGACGCCGACCCGGCCAAGGTCACCAGCCCGCCCCACGACGTCATCAACGAGGAGGAGCGGGAGCGGTTCGTGGCCCAGGACCCCCACAACGTCTGCGTCCTGACCCTGCCGCGCGGCGGCGAGGACCGCTACCGGCAGTGCGCCGAGACGCTCCGACAATGGCTCGCCGACGGTACCCTGGTCCGGGACGACCAGCCAGCGTTCTACCTGTACGAGGTCCACCACGACCACGGCGGCGAGCGCCGCGTCATGCGGGGCTTCTTCGCGCGCATCGCCGTGGATGCTGACTACGACACCATCAAGCGCCACGAGCACACCTTGCCCAAGAAGCGCAGCGACCGGCTCGAGATCCTGCGCACCACGAACACGAACCTTGAGTCCATCTGGATGCTCTACCGCGACGAGCGCGGCTGGGTGGAGGAAATTCTGCGCTCCAACGCCATGGAGGAACTGATGCGCTTCAGCGACGAGGAGGGCGCCCAGCACGTGCTGTGGCGCATCGACCGCCCCGAGGCCGTCCAGGAGGTCGTGGCCCAGTTCGACGAGCGTACCGTCGTCATCGCCGACGGCCACCACCGCTACGCCACCCAACTCAAGCACTGGCAGGAGACCGGCCGCGACGAGGATGGCAGCCTCCTCGTCTGCCTCGTGCGCGACACCGACCCCGGCCTCGCCATCAAGCCCACCGACCGCCTCCTCATCGACGTGCCCCAGGGCACCGCCGCGGCCGCCGTCGAGGCCGCCACCAACTGGGACGCCGAACCGCTCCCCCTGCCCGAGGGCGACGAGGCCGCCGCCCGCGCCCTGCGCGACGCCGTCGGCGACGACCCCCGCACCGTCACCGCCGTCGGCCGCGACGAGGACGGCCTGCGGGCGTGGCGCCTCACCCTCAAGGACGCCGTCGAACTGGACCAGGGCCGCGGCACCCTCGACCGCCTCGCCGTCACGATCCTCCACGACCACCTCCTCCAGGCCCACTGGGGCCTCGTGCCCGAGCACGTCGAGGACCATCTGCGCTACACCCGCAGCGACGCGGAAGCCGTCGAGCGCGTGCGCACCGGCGCGTTCCCGCTGGCCGTCCTGCTGTCGCCGGAGCCCGTCGAGGCCGTCCTGGACGTCGCCAGCGAGGGCCACCTCATGCCCCAGAAGGCCACGTACTTCGTCCCCAAGCTGCGCTCCGGACTGCTGATGAGCCCCTGCGACGAGCCCCTCCCGACGGGCTGGAGCGGACAGGTCACGGAACCGGGGAAGGCGGAGTTCCGGATGCCCGACCTGTCCTGACGCGCCTGCGGCCCACGTTCAGAACGGGTTCGTGTCGCCGGCGAGGAAGGACCAGCCCTCCGGCGGCTTGCCGTGGTAGAACGTGTGCAGGACCTTCGCGGACCGTGAGCGGTCCACGAAGGATGCGCATGCGGCGCCCTGCCCACGTTCAAAACGGGT
>JANQNI010000296.1 GCA_028289805.1 Thermoplasmatota archaeon
CCTGCTTGTTGGCCGCCACGACGGCGCAGCGGCCCTCCGACCAGACGTCCTGGAACATGCGCCGGGCGCGCTCGAAGTCCTGCGGCCGCGACGAGTCCACCACCAGGACGACGCCCACCGCCTGCCGCATCAGGGGGGCGATGAGGGGGGCGAACCGCTCCTGTCCGGGGGCGCCGAACATCTCCACCTGCATGCCGCCGCGGCGGATCTGTCCGCGGTCGAGGGCGACAGTGGTGCCCTTCTGCTCCGTGCTGACGGCGGAGTCGCACACGGCGTGGATGAACGTGGTCTTGCCCGCGTCCGCCGGACCCGTGACGAGGATCTTCGGGATGTAGACGTGGACCCCGCCGGCGTCCGTGCGGTAGAGGACCGCGTCCTGGTCCCCCTGCGGCTCGCCGTCCAGCTGCTGCACGCGGAAGTACTGGTTGGTGGTGATGCGCTGGCGAACGCCCGTGAGGCGGACCTGGTCCGGGAACGCGGACAGGAACGCATCCAGCCCGCCGTCGTCATCCCACTGCGTGTGGAGGGCCACGGCGCAGGGGAAACGCCCCAATGCCTCCAGGAGTCGGTCCGAGGCGGCCTCGAAGCGGTGCTGCGCCCGCAGGGCGACCCCCGAGAGGGAGTCGAAGAGCAGCAGGGCGTCGGGGTGCTCCCGGGCAGCCGCCTCGACGAGTCGGACCAGGCCGTCGACGTCGTCCGGGTCCTCCAGCGTCGGCGTCCCCGGGTCGTGGATGCCCAGCAGCGAGGAGAACGCGTCCACGAACCACAGCCCGTCCAGCCCCGGCACGCCCTGGTCGCGCAGCGCGTCGCGCACCCGGTCCGGGCTGCGGTTCGTCACCACGTAGACGACCTCGCCGCCCTGCTCCAGCCGCAGCCGCGCGGCCTGGTACAGGAACGGCTCGGCCTCCACCGCCGGCTCGCTGAGGATGAGGACGTTGTGGGCCCGCCGACCCTCGTCCAACACCTCGTCGAGCCGGGGCACGCCGAAGAGGACCACGGTCCCTACGCCTCCGCGAGGATCTCCTCCAACTCCACAAGGTGCATGCGCAGAGTTTGGTCGAAGGTCTCGATGGGAAGGGAGCGGTCCAGGGCAGCCAGCAGCAGCACGTCGTCGTCGATGCCCAGGATGACGAGCCGCATCCCCTCGGACACCACGAGGACGGTCTCGATGGTCCGGTCGCCGAACTCCAGCAGGCTCGTCTCCGCCGCGCCCATGAGGGCCGCGCCCATCGCCGCCACCGTGTCCACGTTGGCGGTGTGGGGCCACTCCGACAGCACCGGCAGGCCGTCGCGGCTGACGATGCAGGCGCCGTAGACGCCCTCCAGCTCCACGAGCCGCTTCAGCACGTCGGCAGCCCGGTCCCGGACGTCGTCCTCGCTCACGCGTCCCCCCCGGACTTCTTGCGCATCAGGTCCATGGCCCGCGCGAAGGCACGGTCCCGTTGCAGGTCCGTCTGGCGCGACTCCAGCATCCCCGTCAGCACCCGAACGACCTCCTCCGGGTCCAGGGGCTTGGTGAAGAAGCTCTCGATGGCGGCGTCGTTGATGGCCTCGATGGCGATCTGCAGGTCCGGAAACGCCGTCATCAGGATGCGCGGCACCGTCGGCGCCTGCCGGTACGCCTCGCGCAGGAAGTCGAGCCCGTTCATCCCCGGCATCTTGTAGTCACTGACGATGATGGTGAGGGGATGCTCGTTGAGGATCTCCAGGGCCCGGTCCCCCGACGGCGCCGTGAGGACGTCCACGTCGGGGATGGCAGCCTCCAGCAGTTCCTTGAGACTCTCCAGGATGTCCTGTTCGTCGTCGACCAGGAGGATGGTGGACCGCTTGACCTGCGGCTCGCCGGATGTGAGGGGCATGGTGGATTCGTCCCGCTGCCTCCGCTCGGGCAGCCGACATCAATATCCTGAGCCTTCTTTTTAGACCAACGCTTCCATGAAAAGCGGGAAAAGGGGAGGAGCGGCCCTCCGGCCCCCTGGCGCGACGGCCTCGCCCAGGGGCAGGGACCGCCGCCGACCCGGCAAGAGGGCCGCCGCCACCGAACCGCGACCCAGCGGGGCCGGGACCGAGCAGACCATCGCCTCCGGAGCGCCCGCCCGCCGCCCCCGCCGAGTTCGGCGTGCTCCGGCTCCAGGAGCGTCGCCGCCGGGCCACGGTTCCATTCATATAGGGGACCTTCGTCGCGCAGCCTGCACGCAGGAGAGGCCAGGCTCCGCCGCGCCCCCTGCGATGTCGAAGGAGTCAGATACCATGAGCAAGGGAATCGACCGCAAGTCGAACCCTGCGCTGGTGGCCCTCATCTCCGACCTCAAGAGTGCAGGTCGCAGCAACGAGGCCCCCATCTGGCGAGACATCGCGCTTCGCTTGGAGCGCCCGTCTCGCAACTGGGCGCAGGTGAACATCAGCAAGGTCAGCGCGCACGTGCGCGACGGCGAGAACGTCATCGTCCCCGGCAAGCTGCTGGGCAGCGGCGAGCTGGACAAGGCGACGACCATCGTCGCCTACAGCGCCAGCGCCTCCGCCAAGGCCAAGGTCGCCGCGGCGGGCGGAAAGGTCCTCACCATGGAGGAGGGCGTCAGCGCCTTCCCCAAGGGAGAGCAGTGCAGGATCCTCGGGTGATTGAGATGACCACGACCACCATCATCGACGCCACGGGCCTCGTCCTCGGCCGCATGGCCACCAACGTCGCCCAGCGCGCCAAGGACGGCGAGACGGTCCACATCGTCAACGCCGAGAAGGCCATCATCACCGGCAGCAGCAAGAAGGCCATCCAGGCCCGCTACCGCTTCAAGCGCGAGGTCGGTACCGCCCGCAAGGGCCCGTACTTCCCCCGCGAGCCCCACATGCTCGTCAAGCGCACCGTGCGCGGCATGCTGCCGTACCAGAAGTCCGACGGCCGCGCCGCCTACAAGCGCATCCAGGCCCACATCGGCGTGCCCAAGGAGCTCGCCGGCCAGGACACGATCACCCTCGAGGCCGCCAAGCGCGAGGCCCGGTCGTTCATGACCGTCTCCGAGCTGAGCAAGTTCCTCGGTGCCCACGACAAGATGGAGGCCTAATCCATGGCGAAGAAAGTCATCAACACCAGCGGCAAGCGCAAGACCGCGGTCGCCCGCGCCGCCGTCATGAAGGGCAACGGCAAGGTCCGCATCAACAAGACGCCCCTCGAGATCTACGGCACGGAACTCCAGCGCCTGAAGATCCAGGAGCCCCTGTTCATCGCCGGCAAGAAGGCGACCAAGCTCGACATCAAGGTCAGCGTCGAGGGCGGCGGCATCATGGGCCAGGCGGACGCCGTCCGCACGGCCATCGCCCGCGGCATCATCGACTACACCAAGGACGACGAGCTGCGCACGCAGTACCTCGCCTACGACCGCACGCTGCTGGTCAACGACACCCGCACCAAGGAGACCAAGAAGCCCCTCGGTCGCGGTGCCCGTGCCAAGCGCCAGAAGTCGTACAGGTGATCTAAGTGATGGTCCCCGTGCGCTGCTTCACCTGCGGCACCGTCGTCGCCTCCGCCCACGAGCGGTTCCGCGACGCGGTGGCGGCGGGCACGCCCACCAAGGAGGCGCTCGACGCCCCCGGCCTGGAGCGGTTCTGCTGCCGGCGCATGCTGGTGTCGTACTGCGACCTGGTCACCGACGCCGCGCCCTACGAGTGAGCAAAGCGCGTTCGTAGGCGCTCGCCCCGGACGTGCCTGCACGTCCGGGTGCGGCTTCGTAGCGAGCCGTGCGACCGCACGTCGACCCTTTTCCTTCCTTTTCCCCTTCGAAGACGCTGCGCCTTACTCCACCCCAGGCTTCGGCGTGCTCAAGCCATAGAGCACGAGCATGGAACAGAGAGCAAGCACGAGGCTCAGCGTTCCAACCGCAGCCTCCACGGTCGCGTCGGCACCCCCCATGGTTTGGGCGGCAACCTGAACGATGAGGCCCCCAATGGCTACAGCAGCCAAGCCCATGTATGCCCACCGTGCGTTGCGACTCATGCGACGAACTCCATGCAGACGGAAGCACGGGAGAAAGGAAGAAGATTCCTCAACGCCCACAACGCTTATGCACCAAGAGGAGTCGGCTCTCCTATGCGTACGCTCCTGCTCACGGGCACCCTGATGCTCGTTGCGTTCTCCGGCTGCATCGACAACGCGGCCGACGACGACACACAGAGCCTCGACCTCGGCCTGGCGGGCCCCGGCTCCGTGGCCGGCCACCCCGCCTTCGGGTACGCCACCAACGAGGACCTGGTGGCGAGCCCCGACGCCGCCGTCCCGCGCCCCCTGCGCGACGCCGCCGGCGAGGTCATCCCGCCCGGCGTCGACGCCTGGGTGCGGCCCGAGTACCGCCCCCTCCCCGACCCCCTGTCCGGCATGGACCTGGTGAGCCTCAGCAACGGCTCCAACGGCACCCAGGGCATCGGCGTCTTCGGCCCCCTGGCCGTCGCCGGCGGCAACCCCCTCCAGGTCATCGACATCACCGACGTGAACAACCCGCACGTCATCGGTGAGCTGCCGGACGTCCCCGTGCGCGACGCCGACTTCATCCTGTACCCCGACGGCCGCCTCGTCGTGGTCACCGTCCGCAACGACAACCAGCTCTTCTTCGTGGACATCACGGACGCATACGAGCCGGTCCTGGTCGGCGTGCTCGACACGCCCCACAACAACCACAACCTCGCGGTCGTGCCCGGCACCCCCCTCATCTACAACAGCCCCAGCAACAGCGACGGCAACGAGGTCGCCCCGGCCTTCAGCCCGCCGAACTCCGAGGCCGTCGCGTACACGGACATCATCGACGCCAGCGACCCCACCAACCCCGTCCTCGTGCAGGAGTGGCAAAACGGCTACGGCTGCCACGACGTCACGTTCTACATGAACCCGGCCGAGCAGAAGTTCCGCGGCTACTGCGCCGGCATCGAGGCCCTCCAGATCTGGGACCTCGCCGACCCCCGGCAGCCCACCGTCGTCAGCGAGTGGGGCTGGCCGGCCTTCGGCGTCCACGACACGGGCTCGGCGGGCCTGGTCACCTTCGCCCACCTGGCCATGCCGAACCACGACGCCAGCATCCTCATCCTCGGCGACGAGAGCGGCGGCGGCGCGGCGCCGGCGTGCGACTTCAGCGCCCAGACCCCCACCGGCGACACCGTCACCGGCCCCCTGGGCAACCTGTGGTTCTACGACATCACCGACGAGACGAACCCGGTCCTCCAGGGCAGCGTCTCCCCCAACGCAGTGGACCAGCGCGGCTCCTGCACCGCCCACTTCGGGCGCGTCATCGAGGACACGAACCACGTCGTCATGGGCTTCTACAGCGCTGGCGTGACCCTGGTGGACTTCACGGACCCCGAGAACCCGTACATCAAGGAAAGCTACCAGCCCGAGATGACCACGGGACCCTGCCCGCGCCCCGGACAGGTCCCCGACCTGACGGGGGACGAGGTCTGCCCCGTCTTCGGTTCCTTCTGGGACGTCTGGTACCACAGCGGCTACCTCGTCACGGGCGACATCGAGCACGGCGTGGGCATCCTGGCGCTCACCTGAGCCCGGCGGACGGAACCCGCCCGGGCCGGCCCGCCCGGCCTGCGGGCACGCGCCGCACGA
>JANQNI010000330.1 GCA_028289805.1 Thermoplasmatota archaeon
CGTGGTCCATCGCGACCTCGTCCTCGAAGGACTCGCCGGGCTGCAGGGATACGCTGAGCCTGAAGGAGGATGCCGGCGTGATGAGTTCGTAGGTGATACGCACGGGCAGGTCCCCGTCGTTGGTGAACACCGCGCGCAACGACTCCGGCATGTCCGACGCGTCCTGCGTCTCCTCAGCGCCGCCCGTGTTGCCCTGGATGCAACCGGAGAGTGCCACGGCCAACAAGCAAAGAACCAGGACACGGGGCATGCGCTTGGAACCGCGCCGGTTCGTTTAGTCCTTGCCTGTGAGCGCGGACCGCAACGCCTCCGTCGAATCCACCGGCGCTCGGCACGCCCGGTCCCGGCACACGTACGCCCGCGCCGGCGCGTCGGGTCCCGCGGGGTACTCGGCCACCCACGGCGCGATGGCGGCCACCTCCGGCGTGGCGTGCAGCACCACCTGCCCCGCAACGCGGTGCGCGCGGGCCGCGTGCAGCATCGCCTCCGCCTCCGGGCCCGCGCCCGCCACGACGACCTCCCTGCCGCCGCCCAGCATCGCCTCGACGGTCTCCAACAGGGCGGTGAACGCCGCGGGGTGGGTGGCCGCCTGGGCCGAGAACCGCTGCACGGTGCGCTCGGCGGCCGCCTCGAAGCGGTCGTCGCCCGTGATGCGGCCCACGCGCCACAGGAGGTTCGCCGCCACGGCGTTGCCGCTGGGCAGGGCGCCGTCGTAGGCCTCCACGCGGGAGACGGGCACGTCGTCGTCGCGGCTGATGCGGAAGCCGCCCCCGTCCGCCTCGAAACCCAGCAGGTCCTCGGCCACCCGCACGGCCGCCTCCAGCCAGCGGGCGTCCTGCGTCGCCTCAAAAAGCCGCAGGAGGCCGTCTCCGAGGAAGGCGTGGTCGTCCAGGAACGCCCGGTCGTCGACGCGGCCGTCGTGCCAGCGGTGCAGCAGGGCGCCGTCGGGGGTGCGCAGGCGGTCCAGGACGAAGCCGGCGGCCTGCTCGGCCAGGTGCAGCCAGGACGCGTCGCCGGTGGCGACGGCGGCGTCCGCCAGCGCGCCCACGGCGAGACCGTTCCAGTCCGTCAGCACCTTGTCGTCCAGCAGGGGCCGCACGCGCTCGTCCCGGGCCCGCAGCAGCACCTCCCGCTGCGCGCGCCACGGGTCGTCCCCGGGGTAGCCGTCGGGGAGGTGCAGGATGTTGTCCGGCATGGGCTGGCCCGTCGCCTCGTCGTGGAAGTTGCCGTCGGGCCGGGCGCCGTGGGCCTCCATGAACGCCTCCGCCTTCTCCCCGAGCAGGTCGCGCAACTCCTGGGCCGACCAGACCGTGAACTTGCCCTCCTCGCCCTCCGCGTCGGCGTCCTCGGCGGAGTAGAGCCCGCCCTCGGGGTGGCGCAGGTCGCGCTCCAGGTACGCCACGATGCCGGAAGCCACCCGCGCGTAGCGCGCGTCGCCCGTCGCCGCGTACGCCGCCGCGTAGGCGCGCAGCAGCGTCGCCTGGTCGTACAGCATCTTCTCGAAGTGGGGCAGGAACCACCGCTCGTCCGTGCTGTAGCGGTGGAAGCCGCCGCCCACGTGGTCGTGGACGCCGCCGGCCGCCATGGCATCCAGGGTGCGCCGGACCATGTCCAGCGCCCGAGCGTCGCCCGTGCGGTCGTGGTGGGACAGCAACCACAACAGGGTGTGGGGGCTGGGGAACTTCGGCGCGCCGCCGAAGCCGCCGTGCTCGGCGTCGAAGCGGGCCGACAGGGCGTCGAAGGCCGCCTGGCTCCACTGCCACGACGGCGCCTGCCCCTGCGTGGTGGGGGGCGCGACGTGCTCCAGGACGTGCCCCGCCTGGTGGACCAGTTGCTCCCGCTTCTCCGTCCACGCCGTCTGCAGCCTCGGCACCAGGTCCAGCATCCCGAGGTGGTGGCCGCGGCTGGCCTTGGGGAAGTACGTCCCCGCGAACCACGGCCGCTTGTCGGGCGTCAGCAGCACCGTCAGGGGCCAGCCGCCGCGGCCCGTCATCGCCTGGCACACCGCCATGTACGCATCGTCCACGTCCGGCCGCTCCTCCCGGTCCACCTTGACGCACACGAACGCCTCGTTGAGGAGGGCGGCGACCGCCTCGTCCTCGAAGCTCTCGTGCGCCATGACGTGGCACCAGTGGCACGTGGCGTACCCCACGGACAGGAACCCCGGCACGTCCCGGCGCGCCGCCTCCGCAAACGCCTCCTCGCCCCACGGCCACCAGTCGACGGGGTTCTCGGCGTGCTGTCGCAGGTACGGGCTCGGCTCCGAGGCGAGGCGGTTGGCCACGGCGGCCCCAGGCGAAGGGACTTCAAGGCGCCATCGCAAGGAGGGGTCGTGGAGCGCCGCGACGCCGCCGCATGGGCCCTCCTGGCCGCCACCGTCGCCCTGCTGGCCGTCTACGGCCGCGACCCCTGGATCTTCGCCGTCGGCGCCGGCGTCCTCGCGCTGCTGGGCGTGGGCACGCTCGCCTTCCGCCTCCTGGCGCGGGAACTGGACGTCGGGCGTGGCCCCCGGCGCCGGCTGCTGCGCCACAAGGGCCTGATGGCGAGCGGACTGCTGGCCTGCGGCGTCAGCTGCCTCCTGGCCGCCGCCCTCGTCACGCGCCACGCCGAGGCCCGGTGGGGCCTCCTGTACGTCCTCCTGGCGCTGCTGATGACGGCCGGCATCGCCGCCGTCCGCGTCGCCTACCACGGCGGCCGGCGCGTGCGCGCGGACGACGGTGGACCTGAACCGTGATAAAGTCCCGGACCTGGCCGGGTACCATGGAACACAGCGACCACGGCTCCTCCGGCGTCTTCAAGGGCATCTTCCTCTGGCTCGGAACCGCCATCGGCATCTTCGGCGCCGGCGTCACCGCCTACACCATGGCCGGCTTCCTGGACCCCGGCTTCGCAGGCAAGGACGTCTTCACCGACGGCCTCATCCTCGGCATCCTGCTGATCGTCCTCGGCGTCGGCTTCGGCGTCTTCGCCGTCATGATCGGCCGCGAGGGCTGGGACGCCCCCGGTGCGTAGGACCCCGCAAGGTCACCTCCTCCACTTCCCCACCCCCTTGTCTGCGCGCGTCGGCACGCCGCACAGCACCCGTCCGCCCGGAACCGGTCCCCTGCCCACGGGGTCGCGTGGGGCGAGCCCTCCCTGCAACAGGTTCAAGTATCCTCGTCGCAGAGGATTGTGCATGTTCTCCCTCCGGCGCCTCCACCGAGAAGACGGCGAGATCGGACACCTGGGCGAGTTCTTCGTCGGCCTGGGCCTCTTCATCCTCATCGGGGCCGTCGCCCTGCTCGTCTGGGGACTCAACATGGCCGAGGGGAACACCGGGCCCGCCGTCCGGGGCGACGCCGTGACCAGCGCCGCCATCTACGGCGTGGCCGGCCTCGGCACCATCGTCACCGGCGCCGTCATGATCCTCAGCGGCTGGGGCCGCCACCACCCCAGCTTCGACAGCCACGACGCCGACGACCCCGCCTACGACGCCGAGGGCCTGGACCCGTACACCATCCAGAAGCGCGACTAGGGCGGCGCGACTCTACCGGAACTTGAAGCGCAGCAGCGCCACCACGCCGCCGAAGGCGTTGCGCAGGATGCCGCCCTCCTCGCTGGCGGCGCTGACGATGTGCACCGTCGACCCCTGCGCCTCCGCCTGGTCCGAGAGGTCCTCGATGAGGTCCTTGGACGCCATCTCGACGTTGTTGGCCCCGCCCCACTCCTTGGCCACCTCGTCGAAGGCGAAGTCGACCTTGTGGTCCTGGACCGTCTTGTGGGCGACCTCGCCCGTCTTCTTGTGCGTGAACGTGAGGCGGCGCAGGCGCAGGTCCTCCGACAAAAGCAGGTCGTCGACGGAAGTCG
>JANQNI010000336.1 GCA_028289805.1 Thermoplasmatota archaeon
ACTGCTGGCCGGCTTCTCCCTGCTGCTGGGGTTGGTGGCCGTCGGAGCCGTCGTCGTGTAGCATCCGCCGGCGTACCCGGTCGGGAAGCTCCAAGACCCAGGCGCAGTTGGCTCGTGCATGGTCCGGTTCACCGTCGAGCACCGCTACGACGCCGCGCCCGAGCGCGTGTGGAGCGTCCTGGCCGACTACGGCAACATCGCCGACTGGAACAGCGGCGTCGACGCATCCGGCATCGTCGCCGGCCCCGAGCAGGGCGTGGACGCGGTGCGGGAGTGCAGGCTCGCCAACGGCATGACCGTCAAGGAGCGCATCACCGCCTGGACCGAGGGCCACGGCTTCACGATCCGCTTCGACGAGATGCCCGCCCCCTTCGACGCCGAGGCGACCTTCCACCTCGCCCCCGACGGCGACGGCAGCCACCTGCGCATCGACTACGCCTACGCCGGCCGCGGCCTGGGGAAGCTGGTGGCGCCGTTCATGAAGCCGATGTTCCGCGGCGCCATGGTGAACCTCGGCAACGACCTGCGCGCCGCCGTCGAGGCGGACGCGTAGCGCAGGCGCGGGACCGCGCGGGCGCAGGCTCCATACCCCCCGCGCGTCCTCGCGGCGCCGTGGTCCATGTCCGCGTCCGCCAGCACCTGGATGCCCCCCCCGACCGCGTCTGGGCCGTCCTCTCGGACTTCGGGGCCATCGCCGACTGGGTGGACGACCTGTCGGAGAGCCGCGTCGTCCTCGGCGAGGGGCTGCAGCCCGGCACCGAGCGCGTCTGCACCTACGTCACGCCCGTCGCCGGCCAGCCGAGCATCCGCGAGGTCGTGCGCCACGTGGGCGAGCGGGAGTTCGCCTACGACATCCCCGACGGCCTGGCGGTGTACCGGCGGGGCCGCAGCCACTGGCGCGTGGAGGACGCGGCGGACGGCTGCGTCGTCCACTTCGAGACGGAACTCCAGGGCGGCGGCTTCCTGGGGTGGCTGTTGGCCGGCCGGGCCCGCCGCGGCATCCGGAACGGCATCGCGCGGGCGCTGGAGGGCCTCGAGGTGCACGCCAACCAGCGCGACGCCTGACTGCCGGCTGGCCTGGCCCGGCACACGCTGCGCGCACCGGAGTCCGGCCGACGAAGCCGGCCTACCGGCCGGGCTCGTCGCCCCAGACCAACTTGTGCAACTGCACCCCGACGTGCACCGGCAGCGGCTCCGTCTCCTCCAGCAGCCACGTCGTCAGGTTTCCCGGCGCCACGCCGCCCACGGGGTTGAGGTACACCGGGCACGGGGGCAGCCCGTGCTCGCGCAGGAGCTCCACGGCGTAGTCGTAGTCCTCGCGGTCGGCCACGACGAACTTCAGTTGGTCGGAGTCGCGCAGGAGCGCCATGTGCTC
Source organism: Thermoplasmatota archaeon (assembly GCA_028289805.1). GTDB lineage: Archaea > Thermoplasmatota > E2 > JACPAO01 > JAHFTW01 > JANQNI01. The sequence goes on from JANQNI010000336.1 coordinate 1,376, forward strand.
CGGCTTGTTCTTCTCCGACTCGCCGCTGGACGGGCACTTGACGTCCATGCTGATGCACAGCCGCGCGCGGGCGTCGGGGGGGTAGGCGTTGGCGCGGCCGAAGTCCAGGTTGCCCGCCGTCTCGACGAGGACGGAGCGGTCCTCGGCCAGGAGCCGGTCGATGAAGTCCCACGCCTCCTTCTGTAGCAGCGGCTCGCCGCCGGTGAAGCAGACCTCCCGCGTGGGCTGGGCGCGGACGAACTCCAGCACCTCGTCAAGGCTGCGGTCCTCGCCGCCGGTGAAGGTGTAGGCGGCGTCGCACCAGGAGCAGCGCAGGTGGCAGCCGGTGGTGCGCACGAAGGTGGTGGGCAGGCCCGAGCGGCGGCCCTCGCCCTGGATGGAGTAGAACATCTCCGTGATGCGCACGACCGGTTCGAGACGGGGTGGGATTTCAGGGTTTGCCCGGGGGCCGACCCCGCCTACGGGGTCTCGTACCGGACGGGGTCCTCGACGCCGGCCGCCTCGAAGCCGCGCAGGCGCAGGACGCAGGATTCGCAGGTGCCGCACGCGGCGTCGCCGCCGCGGTAGCAGCTCCAGGTCGATTCCAGGGGGGCGCCGTGTTCGAGTCCGGCGCGGACGATGTCGGCCTTGGTCATCTCGACGAGGGGGGCTTCCAGGCGGGGGCCGTGGCCCTCGACGCCCTGCTTGGTGGCGAGGTCGGCGACGCGCTGGAATGCCTCCAGGTACTCGGGGCGGCAGTCGGGGTAGCCGCTGTAGTCCATGGCGTTGATGCCGAGGTAGATGGCGTCGGCGTCGACGACCTCGGCGTAGGCGAGGGCGAGGGACAGGAAGACGGTGTTGCGGGCGGGGACGTAGGTGGCGGGGATCTGCTCCCCGATGGCGGCGCCTCCCGCGGCGGGGTCGGGCGCGTCGGGGACGTCGATGGCGGCGTCGGTGAGGGCGGAGCCGCCGAGTCGGCCCAGGGGCAGGTCCAGGACCTCGTGGCGCGCCACGCCGAGGGCGTCGGCGACGGCGCGGGCGCAGTCGAGTTCCTTCTTGTGCCGCTGGGCGTAGTCGAAGCTGAGGGCGTACAGTTCGTAGCCCCGGCTGCGTGCGATGGCGGCGCTCGTCGTGCTGTCCAGTCCCCCGGAGAGCAGGACGACGGCCTTCTTGGCGACCACGGGGGGTCGACGGGGCGGCCCGCCTTAAGGGCGCGGGGGTGGGTCTGCGGCGGACGTCGGTGCCTACGGCAGCAGGAGCCGCTCGCCGGTGGCGACGTAGTGCAGCTTCTCGGCCATCTTGCAGACGTTGTCGCCGCAGCGTTCGAGGTAGCGCGCCACCATCATGTAGTGGGCGGAGGGCTCGATGTGGCGGGTGTCCTGGGCCATGTACGTGAGGCACTCGCGCCAGACGGAGTAGCGCAGGGCGTCCACGTCGTCCTCCAGTTCCACGAGGGGGGAGGCGTCGGGGGCGGCGTGGTCGCGGAAGGCGGCCAGGACGAGGTCGAGCATCGCCTCCACCTTGGACGCCATCTCCTTCAGGTAGACGGGCCGGGCGACGTGGTCGAGCCCCTCGGTCCATCCCTGGGTCATGCGGGCGATGTCGTAGCCGTAGCGACCGATGCGGTTGAGGTACGTGATGAGCTTGAGCGCGGCGCCCATGCGGCGCAGGTCGCCGGCGACGGGCGCTTGCAGCGCCAGGAGGCTCAGGACGTTGGTCTCGATGTCCTCGTCGAGCTGGGCCAGTTCGTCGGCGCGGGAGACGACGACGTTGGCCGCCTCCCGGTCGAGGTCGAGCAGGCTCTGCAGGCCGTCGCGCAGCATGCCGCGGGCGAGGGTGGCCATCTCGCCGACCTGGGCGTCGATGGTCTCGACCTCGATCTGGAACCCCTCTCGGACCATCAGCCGAACCGTCCCGTGATGTATTGCTCGGTCAGGTCCTCGCGCGGCGCCTCGAAGATCTGCCGCGTGGGGCCGGCCTCGATGAGCTTGCCCTTGTAGAGGAAGGCGGTGCGGTCGCTGACGCGGGCGGCCTGGCTCATGGAGTGCGTCACGATGACGATGGTGACGTCCTTCTTCAGCTCCAGCATCAGGTCCTCGATCTTCTGCGTCGCCACGGGGTCGAGGGCGGAGCAGGGCTCGTCCATCAGCAGCACCTTGGGCTCGACGGCGAGGGCGCGGGCGATGCAGAGGCGCTGCTGCTGGCCGCCGGAGAGGCCGGTGGCGGCGTCGTCGAGGCGGTCCTTGACCTCGTCCCAGAGGTGGGCCTTCTCAAGGGCCCACTGGACGCGCTCGTCCAGTTCCTTCTTGGTGAGCTTCTGGTGCAGCCGCAGGCCGTAGGCGACGTTCTCGTAGACGCTCTTGGGGAAGGGGTTGGGCTTCTGGAACACCATGCCGACGTGGCGGCGCAGGGCGACGGGGTCGACCTCGGTGCCGTACAGGTCGGTTCCCTCCAGGAAGATGTGGCCCTCGTAGCGGGTGCCGTCGATGAGTTCGTTCATCCGGTTGAGGCAGCGCAGGAGGGTGGACTTGCCGCAGCCGCTGGGGCCGATGAGGGCGGTGATGCGGTGGCGGGGGCACTCCAGGTCGATGTCCCACAGGGCCTGGGCGTCTTGGTCGTAGTAGAACTGCAGGTCCTGGATGTGGATGGCGACCTCCTCGGGCTGGAGGGGCAGCGGCTCGGTGGAGTGGATGGCGGCGGTCGGGGGGCGGCGGGCCCCGGGCGCGGTGGCGCCGTCGGAGGAACCTGTGGTTGTAGACACGGCGGGAGCAGCCTCAGTGGGCGTAGGGGGGGTCATGGATTTGGAGGGCATGGGTTCTCACCAGCGGATGCGGTTCTGCAGGCGGTCGCGGAGGAAGATGGCGAGCAGGTTCAGGGCGAGGGTGGCCAGCAGCAGGACGACGATGGCGCCTGCGGCGAGGTCGATGGCCTCCTGCCGGGCGTCGGAGGCCAGGTAGTAGGCCCGCACCTGGAGGGGGGTGCCGGTGGCGAGGGGACCGTAGGTCTGGAACACCTGGTAGGTGGGCAGGCCGATGATCAGCAGGGGCGCCGTCTCGCCCGCCGCGCGGCTCAGGGCGAGGATCTGTCCCGTGAGGATGCCGGGCAGGGCGTAGGGGAGGACGTGGTGTCGGATGGTCTGCCACTTCGTCGCGCCCAGGCCGAGGCTGGCGTGCCGGACGGTGGCGGGGACCGTCTTGAGCGCCTCCTCGGTGGCGACGATGAGGATGGGGAGGATGAGCACCGCCAGGGTGAGGGCGGCGGCCAGGTAGGTGCCCTGCCGGGGCATGCCGAAGGTGTCGGCGAAGAGGCGCACGAAGATGGCGAGGCCGAGCAGGCCGTAGACGACGCTGGGGACGCCGGCGAGGTTGCTGACGGTGGCGCGGATCCAGTCGGTCAGGCGGCTCTTGTGGGCGTACTCGTACAGGTAGATGCCGGCGGCGGTGCCGACGGGGACGGCGATGACCATGGTCATGCCCAGCACGAGGATGCTGCTGACGAGGGCGTCGAAGATGCCGGCGGTGCGGCCGCGGATGCCGCTGGGGCTGTAGCTCTCGCTCCAGAAGTCGAGGTTCATGTGCGGCACGCCGTCGGCGAGCATGCGCACGATCAAGACGGCGAGGCCGACGATGCTGAAGCTGGCGCCGACCAGGAGGACGGCCTTCCAGCGGCGCTCGGTGCGCCGGCGGCGGTGCAGGTCCGCGTCGGCGGTGAACAGGAGGGCTCCGTCGCCGCTCACGTGTCCGCCCCCTCGACTTCACGGTAGCGCTTGACGAACCGTTGCGCGAGCAGGTTCAGGGCGAGTGTCATCAGGAACAGGGTCAGGCCGACGGCGAACAGGCTGGTGAAGACGGGGCCCTGCTGGGGCGTGTCGCCGCCCGTTCGCTGCACGATGAATCCGGTCATGGTCTGGATGCTGTCGATGGGGTTGAAGGTCCAGGCGGCCTGGGTGCCGGCGGCCATGGCGACGGCCATGGACTCGCCGATGGCGCGGGCGACGCCCAGCACGAAGCTGGCCACGATGCCGGAGAGGGCGCTGGGGACGACGACGTTCTTGGTGGTCTCCCACTTGGTGGCCCCCAGTCCGAAGCTGGCCTCGCGCAGGTGCTTGGGCACGGCGCGGATGGCGTCCTCGCTGAGGCTGGTGATGATGGGGAGGACCATGACGCCGACGACGATGATGGCGTTCATGGCGCTGAAGATGGTGGCGCTCTTCTGGCCGAAGACGTAGTAGAGGAAGCTGCCCTCGTCGGTCAGGTCGCGCACGATGGGGCTGATGACGAAGAGCGCGAAGAAGCCGAAGACGATGCTGGGGATGCCGGCCAGGAGTTCCAGGACGGGCTTGAGGAAGCTGCGCACGCGGCTGGGCGCGTACTCGGCGAGGTAGATGGCGGTGGCGAGGCCGATGGGGAGGCCGATGACGGCGGCGCCGACGGTGACGAGCATGGTGCCGGCGATGAGGGGCCAGACGCCGAAGTCGCCCGCGTCGCCGCCCTCGCTGATTTGCACGGTGCCGGCGGTCTGCCACTTGGTGCTGCCGAAGAACTCCAGGATGGAGACGTCGCGGAAGAACTGGAGGCTGTTGCCCACCAGGACGTACAGGATGAAGCCCAACACCAGGAAGACGCTGAGGCCCGCGGTGAGGAACAGGATGCGGGCGGCCAGGTCCCCGTAGCGGGCGCGGGTGGCGACCTGCCATTCCCCCACGGTGGCTCGGGCGGCCTGGACCATCTTGGTCGCGCTCACGGGGGCCTCCCACCCGCACTCTGGTATGGGGCTTGGGTACAGATTCTATTGAGAAGCAATAGATTGAGTACCTTCCATAGATTGGGTAGGGCCGGCCGCGAAGGGCACGGGCCCCAGTTCGCCGCCGCAAACGGTCGGCGGGCCAAGGGACGCAGGAAGCGCCGAAGGGGAGGAGGAAGGAGTGGAAGGAGAACAGCGGGACGCCGACCTACGCACCCAGCTGGGAGCGCATCTCACCGAGGGTGCCGGCGTCGAGGGCGACGTAGCCGACCTCGGAGACCAGGCCCTGACCGTCGCTGAAGACGTAGTCCAGGTACTCGAAGACCGTGCTGCCGGACTCAGGAACACCGTCGGTGTAGATGAAGATGGGGCGGCTCAGGGGGTGGTAGCTGCCGTCGGCGATGGTGCTGGGGGTGGGCTGGGTGCCGTCGACGGCGACCAGGTTCAGGCGGTCGCTGTTCTCGATGTAGTAGGCGTAGCCGAAGTAGCCGATGGCGTTCTCGTCGGCCTCCAGGCAGGTCACGAGGACGTTGTCGTCGGGGCTCTGCTGCACACCGGAGCCGGTGCGGGGAGAGACGTCGTCGCCGAGGATCTCCTCGTTGAAGTACTCGTAGGTGCCGGAGTCGCTGTCGGGGTAGCACAGGTGCACGTCCTCGGCGGGGAAGGAGGCGTCGACCTCGTCCCAGGTCATGACGTCGCCCTTGAAGATCATGGCGAGCTGGTCGACGGTGAGGTCCTCGACGAAGGTGTTCTCGTCGCTGGTGACGACGCTGATGCCGTCGAAGGCGACCTTCCACTGGATGGGTTCGATGCCGTTGGCGCGGCAGGTCTCCTTCTCGGAGTCCTTCATGGCACGGCTCATGTCGCCCAGGTCGAGCTCGCCAGCGCACAGGCCGCTGGCGCCGGCGCCGCTGCCGCCACCGGCGACGTTGATCTGGACGCCGTTGGCGACGCCCCAGTCCTCGGCCCAGACCTCGGCGAGGGGCAGGACGGTGCTGCTGCCGGCCTGGTTGAGGGACGCGGTGGTGGTGCAGCCGGACAGGGCGACCGCCAGGAGGGCGGTTCCGGTGAGGATGGCGAGCTTGTTCATGGTGCTCGGGGCGCCGAGGCCCGGCGCAAGAGCATAGGGTTCTCCCCTTTTTTTTCTATAGACTATTGAGTTTCCTCCTTCCAGAGCCACCCGTGGGGCGTCGCCTCGACGACCCCACGCGCCTGCAACGCGCGAAGCTCGGACGCGACGGCGGCACGGCCCGCCGGATCGTCGCGGTCGAAGGGCAACCGCTCGGCGCGCACGGGCCGACCGGCGGTGCGCAGGTGGCGCAGCAACCGGTAGGGCCGGGCGTCCGGCGTCCGACCGAAGTCACTCAACCCCACGGGCGCCTCCGGGGGCGGCTGCGGGCCGAACGGGGCGCACCGCGGAGCGTGCGGCGCGCGGCGCGGGCGCGTCGGCGTTGGTCACGGTTCCAGGCTTCTGCGAAGGGGGAAAGGTCCACGCCCCTACCACCGCGTGCAGGATGTGGGTTTGCCCCACCCAAACAACGGAGTCTCATGCGAGGCGAGGCAGGCGGACCCCCGGCTTGGCCCTGCGCGCGAGAGGGTGCCGGGGCGATGAAACGACGGGTCCGGGCCGACGGCAGGCTCCGCCCCTACGCCTCGTTGGGCCGCCACAGCACCTCGTCGTGCTGCAGCGCGTAGGCGGCCTTCCGGCTCCAGACGAAAAACGCGTCGCTGAGGCGGTTGAGGTACTGCACGTCCAGTTCCAGGCACCCGCCCGAACGCAGCAGCCGCACGGCGGCACGCTCGGCGCGGCGGCAGACGGTGCGGGCGAGGTGCAGCAGGGCGTTGAGGCGGCTGCCGCCGGGCAGGACGAAGGAGGTGAGCGCCGGGAGGCCCTGGTTGGCCTGGTCGATGCTGTGCTCCAGCCGTTCGATGTCCTCCGGCCGGACGGCGGGCGCCTCGGGGCGGCGGTCGCCCAGGTGCGTGGCCAGCGCCCCGCCCAGGTTGAAGAGTGCGTGCTGGACGCGCAGCAGCAACCGGTCGACGTCGGGCAGGACGCCGCGCTCGCCCAGCTCGACGCGCACGAGGCCGACGACGGCGTTCAACTCGTCCACGGTGCCGTAGGCCTCGATGCGGTCGTCGTCCTTGGGGACGCGCTGGCCGCCGACGAGGCTGGTCTCGCCCCGGTCGCCGCCGCGGGTGTAGACCTTGTGGATGCCCACCTTGGGCTCGTGGAAGGGGTCGGACACGGACCCCGCAGCGGCGTCGGGGCCTTGAGCCCAGCGGCCTGCGTTGGCGCCACCGAACCTCAGGCGATGGGCACCAACCGCGCCCGCTGCACCTCGCGCATCCGCTCCAGGGTCCGGTGCAGTTCCTCGATGCGCTGCGCGGGGCCACCGACGATGAGCACGTCCATGCACGTCTCGGGTTCGCAGTGGGTGTGCATCAGGCTCAGCACGACGTCGTGGAAGGCGTGGCGCACGTCGCTGACGCGGACCTCCGAGCCGTGGCCGTAGACGACGGTGATGCTGCCGTGGACGTGGTCCCCGCCCAGCTTGGTTCGGTCCTGCAGGAAGTGCCGGACGGCCGCGCGCAGATACTCGCTGCGCCCCCGGTAGTCCTCGGCAGCGATGGCCGCATCCATCTCCTGCACGAGCTCGTCGGGAAGGCTGATGCTGACGACGGGCACGAAGCCCCCAAGATTTCATAGAATATAGCCAGGCGCTATGAAGCCAAGGCTCAAACCGCCCCACGTCCGTCCGTTCCCGTGGACGCCGCCGCCCTGCTGCGCCTCGTCAGCGAGCCCACCAAGCACGCCGTCCTGTCGGCGCTGCGGGAGGGCGAGCAGACCGTGGGCGAGCTCGTGCAGGCGACGGGGCGGGAACAGAGCAACGTCAGCCACCACCTGCGCGTCCTGCGGGAACAGGGGCTCGTCCAGACCCGCACGGCGGGCCGCAACCGCCACTACAGGCTGGCCGACCGGGAGTTGCGGCGGCTGCTGGAGCAGGTGGACCGCATCGCAGACCGCCTGGAGCGGGTGGCCTATTCCAGCGGCCTCGGCCTGAGCCTCGACAGCAGCTTCCACGGATACGGGTAGGCAAGGCAACCCCAATCTATATATCCTATATTGGAACACCCTATCCTCAAGCGAGGACAGGGCCAATCTATGGAGTTGCGGAAGATCCAGGTTACCGGAGGCAGCACCCACGTCATCAGCCTCCCCAAGAAATGGGTCGACCGCAACGGCCTCCAACGCAGCGAGGCCCTCGCCATCCACGAGGAAGCCGACGGCAGCCTCCTCATCGTTCCCCACAGCGACGCGCGGCCCCGCCGCCGCCGCATCGCCATCGACCTCCCCGACGTGGTGCGCGAGGCCGACCTCGTGCGCCGCCTCGTGGGCGCCTACCTCGCCGGCGCCGACGAAATCCACCTGCGCAACCGCGGTCGCATGGAACCCATCGTCCGCCAGACCGTCCGCAACACCATCCGCGACCTCGTCGGCGTCGAGGTGCTGGAGGAAAGCAGCGACTCCCTCACCCTCCAGGACCTCGTCGGCGTCAGCGAGATGGACCTGCGCAAGACCGTCACGCGGATGCACCGCATCGCCCGCATCATGTTCGACGACGCCATGCACGCCTTCGAGCACGGCGACCCCGAACTGGCCGCCGACGTCTCCAGCCGCGACGACGAACTGGACCGCCTCGAGTGGCACGTCTCGAAGCAGATGCACGCCCTCCTGGAACAACCCCGCCTCGCCGCCCGCCTCGACATCCGCCCCGCCGAGGCCCTCAACCTCTTCCTGGCCGCCCGCACCCTGGAGCGCATGGGCGACCACGCCAGCAAGATCTGCAAGAACATCCGCTCCCTCGACGACATCCCCGAGGAGGCCCGCCAGAGCGTCCTCGGCCAGGCCAACGTCGTCCGCTCCGTCTGGGACGACGCCTTCAGCGCCATCAAGCGCGACGACTTCGACCAGGGCAGCAAGGCCACCGACGACGGCAAGGACGCAGGCCCCTGGCGCGCCCGCTTCAGCGGAC
>JANQNI010000346.1 GCA_028289805.1 Thermoplasmatota archaeon
AACTTCAGGAAGCGACGGCCGCCGGCGTCGTCGACGAGGGTCAGGGGGCCGTAGTCGCGCACCCAACTGTCCTGGTGCTCGACGGGCCAGAACCGCACATCCCCGGCGTCGGCCAGGGCACGGCGGGCGTCCTCCTCCAGCTCCGGGCGGACGAGGAGGTCCACGCGCTGGTGCCGGGCCACGGCGCGCACCGCCTCGGCGTAGGCGGCGCGGGCCTGCGGCAACCGGTCGGGCCACGTCATCGGGTCGCGGGGCCACGCGAACAGGACCGTCTCTTGCCGTTCCCACTCCGCGGGGAGGCGCCAGGGCACGGGCGCGGCCAGGAGCGGCGGGGATTTGAGGACGCCGCGCCATCGCGGGCCATGGCCTACGACGAGGTGCTGGCCGGTCGGTTGCGCGACCTTGCCCCGCCGGAACTGGCGGAGAAGAACGTCTTCGGCGCCCGCTGCTGGGTCCTCGACGGGAACATGGCCTTCGGCGTCCACGACGACGCGCTCCTGGTGCGCCTCGGTCCCGACGCGGCGGAGGGCGCGGGGGACGCGACGGACGGCCTGACGCCCTTCGACCCGATGGGCGCCGGGAAGCCGATGAAGGGGTGGTTCCTGGTGTCCCCGGACGACGTGGCGGAGGACGACGGCCTCACGGCCTGGATGGAGCGGGCCCTCGCCTTCGCGCGCACGCTGCCGCCGAAGTGATCGCCGTGAAGGACGCCTTGGACCTCTACCGGGAGTACGTCGCCAAGCACGCGGAGGTCGACGCGGACGCCGGCGAGGGGCGGATGCGGTTGTGGCGCGAGGTCGCCGCCCACGCCGACGCCCGTCGCGTCCTCTACCCCGGCTCCTACGTGGAGGCGACGCCCGCGCTGGTGTGGCCGGAGGTGGTCTTCAACGACCAGGACGCCCGCGCCCGCCGCTTCTTCGCGTCGCCGGACGTGCGGGCGTGGCTGGAGCAGGAGGCGCCGGGGCACGTCGTGCGCTACCACCACGGCGACTACGCGACGGCCATCGACGAGCCGGAGGGCAGCTTCGACCTGCTGCTGAGCCAGTACGCCGGCCCCGTGGGGCAGGCCTGCAAGCGCTACCTCCGGCGCGGCGGCCTCCTGCTGGCCAACAACAGCCACGGCGACGCCGGCCTCGCCCACGTCGACCCCGACTACGAGCTGGTGGCGGTGGTGCGGCGGCGCTGGAGCGACGACGTGGAGGGGTTCTTCGAGCCCAAGCGGCCGCCGCACCCGGACCGGGAGGAACTGCTGCGCCTGGGCCGGGGCGTCGGGTACACCAAGACGGCGCCGCAGTACGTCTTCCGTCGCCGCTGACCCCCTCGTTCAAATCCCCCGCACCGATGGCGCGCCATGGCCTACGACGAGGGGTTGGCCCAGCGGATGCGGGACGCGCTGCCCGCCCACGTCAGCGAGAAGAAGATGTTCGGCGGCCTGTGCTTCCTGGACCGGGGCAACATGGCCTGCGGCATCGTCGGCGACAAGCTGATGCTGCGGCTGACGAAGGAGCTCGTGGCCGAGTACCGCAGGGAGCCGGAGACGGCGGACATGGACTTCACGGGCCGGCCCATGCCGAGCATGATGTACGTCCTACCCGAGGGCATCGCCGACGACGACCAACTGCGTCGCTGGGTGGAGCGGGCGCTGGACTTCACGGCCACGCTGCCCGCGAAGTAGTCACCACCACCGCTCCCGCTTGCGCGCCTTCTCCACCAGCCCCTCCATGCGCCGCAGCCGCGTCTCCGGCTTCTTGGCGTCCATGACGTAGGCGACGGTGCGCTTGCGGACGCTCGGCGTCTGCTCCTGGAAGAAGGCGCGGGCGGCCTCGTCCGCGTCCAGCAGCGCCTGCAACTCCGCGTCCAGTCTGGGTTCGTTCCGGCGCGCGGGCGAGACCAGGTTCGGCACGCGCTCCCCGGCGCGGGCGTGCGCCACGAGCTTCTCCATCCGTCGCTTGCGCGTGTCGGAGCGCTTGGCCAGCATCACCCAGCCGACGGCGCTGCGCTGGTAGCCCGGCGGTTGCGCCTGCCAGAACGCCCACGCCGCATCGTCCCCCTCAAGGAAGGCCTGCAACTCCGCGTCCAGTTCGTAGCTCCGCTCGAAGGGGGCCCGGGCCGTGTTGTCCTCGCGGCGAGCCTCGTAGGCGGCGACGCCGGCGGGCCGCATCCGCTTGGCGGCCAGCAGCGCCTCCACCTTCTCCACGTTGACGCGGCTCCAGTGGCTGCCCGGCCGGCGCGGCGTGAAGCGGATGGTGTACCGTTCGTCGTCGACGCGGCGCCGCACGCCGTCGATCCAGCCGAAGCAGAGGGCCTCGTCGACGGACTGGGACCACGTCATGGACGGCTTGCCGGTCCCGACCTTGTGGTAGCCCACCAGCAATTCCGTCTCCGTCTCGTGGTTCTGCTCCAACCACGCCCGGAACGCCGCCGGGCTCTCGAAGTAGGTGGCCTCCACGCCCCTGCAACGGACGCGGCGCGGTTGGGTCTTGCGCCGGTGCATGGGTGGGAAGGACCCGGACCGCGGTGGCTCATGGGGTGAGCCGGATGGTGTGTGGTGGTCTGTGGCATCCAATGCGCGGCCCGGGTCTGGATGCAGAGGCTTTCCGGCGGTTTATGAAGGTGTGTGGCGGGTCGGTGAAACCTGACTCCTTAGTCGACGAACCGCCGGGACAGGTCCCCGTAGGCGTCCACGCGCCGGTCGCGCAGGAACGGCCACCCCCGCCGCTGCGCCTCGATGCGCTCCAGGTCCACCTCGACCACGCGGACCTCCTCAGCCTCCCCCAACTCCGCCACGGTCTCGCCGGCGGGGCCGAAGACGAACGAGTGCCCCCAGAAGTCCAGTTCCTCCTCCGTGCCGACGCGGTTGACGGCGACGGTGTAGACGCCGTTGGCCACGGCGTGGCCGCGCTGGACGGCCTGCCAGGCACGCAGTTGCTCCTCCTTCAGCTCCATCTCGCCGTGCCAGGTGCCGATGGCGGTGGGGTAGAACAGGACGTCCGCCCCGCGCAGGGCGGTGGCGCGGGCCGCCTCCGGGTACCACTGGTCCCAGCACACCAGCGTCCCGATGCGACCGAACCGGGTGTCGAACGCCTGGAAGCCCAGGTCGCCGGGGGCGAAGTAGAACTTCTCGTAGAAGCGCGGGTCGTCCGGGACGTGCATCTTGCGGTACTTGCCCAGGTACGACCCGTCGGCGTCCAGCACCGCCAGGGTGTTGTGGTAGAGGCCCTTGGCGCGCTTCTCGAACAGGGAGGCGAGGATCACGACGCCGTGCTCCCGCGCCTTCTCGGCCAGGACGTCCGTGGTGGGGCCCGGCACCGGCTCCGCGCGGTCGAACTCGGCATGGTCCTCCTCCTGGCAGAAGTAGGGACCCAGGAACAACTCCTGGAGGCAGACGATGTTGGCGCCCTGCGCCGCGGCCTCGTCGATGAGGCCCAGCGTGCGCTGGAGGTTCTCCTCGGCGGAGTCGTCGGCGTGGGTCTGGACGAGACCGATGCGAAGCCGGGCCACGACGAGCGTGTGCCGGCGGGGGGATTTGAGGGTGTCGTGGATACGGTGCAGCGACCACGTTCGTCAAGAACCGACGCGGGGTGTGGTGCGCGTGGACGCCTCCATCCTGCTGGAGCCCGTGCGCCGCCTGCGCCGCCCGCCCCACGACGCTCCGGAGCCATGGCGCAAGGCGGCCGCGTCCCTGCGGCGGCTGGCGTGGGTGCTGGCGGGGATGGTGGGCGTCGCGTTGGCCGTGTGGGTGTTCTTCGTCGGGGTCATGGCGTCCCTCTTCGGCGGCGGGGACCTGGAGACCGTGGCCTCGGTGGCATTCTACGCCCTCACTGGGACGGCCGTCGCGGCCCTGCTGTACGTCGGCCTCGCGTGGGCGCCGGCGAGCCTGTACGATCGGTTGCGGCGCGGCGACGCGTCCGCGCGGTGGCCGGCGCGGGCCATGGGCGTCCTGCTGGTGCCGACGGGCATCGTCGGATTCCCCCTCGCGCTCCTGGCGGCGACGGCGGACTTCGACTCGGGATGGACGTTCGTGCCGGTGTTCCTGACGGCGGCCCTGTTCGGCCTCGGCGGGCCGTGGTTGGTGGTGGCGGGGGTGCGGTTGGTGCGGTTGCGGCGGTTGGCGCGCGTGGGACCCCACGAGGAGAACACATAACCGAATGTTTTCGTTTCTGGTTTGGCGGGGGGAATAATACGACGCATCGGGCTTTTTGGCCGCCCTTGGTGCAACCCGCCAGGATGTTCCGATGATCTGCAAGAACCTTCTGCGCGCGACCCCCGTCGCGCTCCTGATGCTCGCCGCACTGACCGCCCCCACCGCGCACGCCGCCCAGGGCGTCGGCACCTACGCGGAAGCAACCTGCACCGCCACGGACGCCACCGCCGAGGCGTGGTCCTTCTGGGCGACCCCGACGCCCCCCACCTTCCACCCCCACGCGGACGCGGAGGCCGACGGCAGCGGCGTGGGCGGCTACACCCTCAGCTCCACCGGCCCGATCTCCAACCAGGGCTACTACGACTGGGAGCGCTACCAGGCGACCTACGTCCAGGCGACGTACGCCACCGGCACGGCGTCCAACGACGTAGGCAGCGTCGCCGCCGCGTGCCAGTTCGACCCCTTCGACGTCATCAACGTGGAACCCACCGACCTCGAACGCTTCTCCGTCGGCTGCCGCGCCGAGCCGGGCGACGCCGTGCGACACCTGGAGGGCCGCGTCGGCGTGGACGAGGCCGGCACCCCGTGGGTGGTCGGGGACGACTTCGCCCACCCCCTGGGCACCTTCACGGCCGGCACCGCCGGCCTGGAGGCCCCGGAACTGGCCTGGACGGACGCCGTGTTCGAGGCGGACTTCAGCCCGGACGGCTGCTCGGTCGTGCTCGGGTAGTCCGGGGGTTCAGTCGAAGTCGATCTCCCCTGGCTGCATCGGCCCCTTGCCCCCCTCCCTCTGCTTCGGCGCGGGCGTCGTCCCGGTGACCTTCGCGACGCGCTCGGCCACCTCCGCCTGCTCCTCGCTCCGGCCGCCCCCGCCCCGCGCCGGCGCGGGCGCGTCGAACAACGCCTTGCTCGGCGTCTTGACGCGCACCCTCGCCGGCCGTACGCGAAACAGCGTCGCGGCGACGCCGAGGCTCACCAGGAGCACGCCGAGCATGGCGACCTTGCCGCCGGTGCCGGTGATGTCGAGCCCGAGCGCCGCAAACAGGCTGGCGGCGCCGAGGGTCTCGCGGCCGGCGAGCAGGACGAGGGTGACGACGGCCACGACGCTGATGCGGGCGGTGTTCCAGGTGAATCCCACGGGGGCGTAGCGTTGCCGGGCGAGGCGCTCCCGCTCCAGTTGGGCGCCGAGCACGACGAGGGTCATGCCGGTGGCGACGTAGAAGGCCTGGTCCTCGCCGGCGTCCTGCCAGATGGACGGGTCGCCCTGCCAGACGAGGGCGAAGAGGCCCCAGCCGAGCATGGCGCTGGGGGCGCCGGGGGCGTCGTGGAGCCACAGCAGGGCGACGGCGGTGCCGGCGACGAAGGCGTGGGCGGGCTGGCTGGGGACGAGGAAACCGGCGGCCCAGACGATGCCGAGGAGGACCCAGAGGCCGTTGGGCTTGGGACGGGTGCGCTCGCCCCACAAAACGAACAACAGCAGGGCCAGCAGGGCCCCACCCCAGGCGCCGGCGGGGTTGTAGACCAGCAGGTCGCCGTCGCCGAGGCCGGCCAGCCCGAGTCCGAGGCTCCAGGCGAGGAAGCTGGGGACGCGGTGGCGCATCCGTTGCGGCCAGACGCTCACGCGTGCCCCCCCGAGCGCATGCGGCCGATGAGCCCGAGCCGGGCGAGGGTCATGACGATGCTCTGGCCGGGAGGCCACTGTGCGGCGCCGTCGACGTAGTTGCGCAGGTCGGCCAGGACGGCGGCCTGGTCGGCGTTCAGCAGGGCGCCCGCCGCGCGCTCGGCGGTCTCGTTGCCGCCCTCCGGCTCGGGGAAGGCGGGCACCAGGAGCAGCACGGTGCCGTGGTGGGCCTTGAGGAAGGTCAGCGTCTTCTGGAGGGTGGGCTCGTAGACGTTGGGGGTGACGAGGATGGCGCTGGTGCGGCGCGGGAGGTGGGGGGCGCCGCCCTCGACCAGTTGCAGCAGGGGCGCCTCCTCGCCGGGCAGGGCACCGAGGATCATGCGGCGGACCTTCTGCAGGTGGACCGCACCCGATGCGGGGACCTTGAACTGGGCCTGCTGGCTCAGCAGCACGAGGCCGACGTGGGCGTGGGCGCCGACGAGGCCCTCCACCAGCACGGCGCCCAGTTCCAGGGTGCGCTCGAAGGCGTCGACCTTGCCAACCTCGGCGCCGAAGCTGCGGGTGTCGACGTAGACGAGGTAGCGGGCGGGCTCGTCGGGCAGGAACTCGTTGGTGATGGGCTTGCCCATGCGCGCCGTCGCCTTCCAGTTGACATCGCCCATGGAGTCGCCGGGCTGGTACTCGCGCAGGGCGTAGAACGTGTCCCCGGGTCCACGTCGGCCGGTGCGGGTGGGGATGCCCTCGGGGCCGAGGGGCTTGGGGGCGAGCTTCATGCCGCGCTGCTCGGCGGTGACGGGGAGGACCGTGGCCTGGGTGCTGGTGGGCAGGTCGGCGGCGCGCTCGAAGAGGCCCAGCATGGAGGTGCGCACGACGCGGCAGGCACCCAGGTCCCAGTCGCCGCGGCGGCGGGCCTGCAGGACGTACGTGCCCTCCAGGAGCTGGTTCTTGCGGCCCTTGACGCGGGTGGTGACGATGCGGACGGGGGTCTGGGAGTGGTCCTTCAGGCCGATGCCCTCCGGGAACCGCTCCCGGATGGTGAGGTTGTAGGGCATGACGCAGAAGCCCATGCGGACGGTGACCGCCAGTTCGTCCTCGCGCAGCATGACGCCGGTGCCGACCTCGCGGCGGGCCCAGCGGGGCAACGGCAGCAGCACCTCGAACAGGGCCACCACGATCGTTCCGGTGAGCGGCAGGATGGCGGTGGCCGGCACCCAGCTCTCGCTGAGCACCGCGAAGGCGCCGGCGAGGCCGGTCAGCAGCAGGAAGTGCAGGACGCGCCGGGTGGCGACCAGACCGCTCATCGTCCGGTCCTACTCCACGACCTGCGGGATGACCGGCGTGGGCACCGTCTGGAGGGCGCTGGCGATGACCTCCTCTGCGGTGGTGCCGCGGGCGGCGGCCTCGGGGCGCAGCACGATGCGGTGGGCGAGGGCGGCCTCGGCGATGTCCTTGACGTCGTCGTCGGTGGCGAAGGCACGCTGGTCGGCGAGGGCGGCGGCCTTGGCCAGCGCCATGAGGGCGATGGAGCCGCGGGGGGACGGGCCCACCTGGACGCGCTCGTCGCGCCGCGTGGCGTTGACCAGTTGCACGATGTACCGCTTCAGGTCCGGGTGGATGAAGACGGAACGCACCGCCTTTTGGACCTCGACGAGCTTGGCCGGCGTGGTGACCGACTTGACCCTCGGCTCGGCGCCGTCCCAACTCTCGATGCGCTCCAGCACCTCCACCTCCTCCCCCTCCGAGGGGTAGCCCATGCTGATGCGCAGCAGGAACCGGTCCAGTTCGGCCTCGGGCAGGGCGTAGACGCCCTCCGACTCGATGGGGTTCTGCGTGGCGTAGACGAAAAACGGCTTGGGCAGGGCATGGGTGGTTCCCTCCAGGGTCACCTGCTTCTCCTGCATCGCCTCCAGCAGGGCGCTCTGGGTCTTGGGCGGCGCGCGGTTCAGCTCGTCGGCCAGGACAATCTGCGCGAAGACGGGACCCTTGCGCAACTCGAAGACCTGCTCCTTCATGTTGTAGATGTAGGAGCCGCTGATGTCCGCCGGCAGCAGGTCGGGGGTGAACTGGATGCGGTGGAAGTCCAGGCCCGTCACGCGGGCGAGCGTCTTGACGAGCATCGTCTTGGCCAGCCCCGGCACGTCCTCGAACAGGCAGTGGCCGCCCCCCAGCATCCCGTACACGGCGTGCCGGATGGAGCGCTCCTTGCCGACGATGACCTTGCTGGTCTCCTCGATGATCTTCTGGGCCACCAGGCCCGCGTTCCTGCGTTGTGCTTGGCTTACGCTCATGTTCGCATCTCCCGCACGGCGTGCGTGACAGTGTCGAGGTAGAGGCGCCGCCGGCCGTACCGGAGCGACGCGATGAAGGCGAGCCACGGCCAGAACAGGGGGCCGGGCCCGGAGTAGCGGGTCAGGGCGTGGAGGACGACGGCGCGGCGCATGCGGCCGTCGAGGAAGGCGCGGCTGACGGGACCCGGCGCCCGCGCCAGGAGGCGCTGGTGGGCGGCCTCGGGCGGGACCTGGTGGTCGACCATCTCCGCGCGAATCATGGCCGCGAGCGCACGGCCGGCGGGCGACTCGGGGTCGGGCTTGCCGCGGCGCTTCTTCTTCGTGGGGGGACGCGGCGCGCGCAGGGGGGCGTTCTCCTCCAGCCAGTAGGCGACCTTGCCCTGCACGCCGGCCTGGATGGGCTTGTAGCGCACCTCGCCCACCTCGTCCACGGCGACCTTCTTCCACACCGCCGACACCAGGACGGCGGTGGCGCCCAGGAACAACAGCGCGGCGACCCAGCCCATCAGGACCCCTCCGGCGCCTCGGCGGGCGGGGCGGCAAACGGTCGTCCGGGCCGGATGGCGCCGTCGCGGATGCCCTCGGCGAACGCCACGGCGCGGCGGCGCAGCGCCTCGTCCAGTTCCTCGTCGCCCAGGCGCGTGTGCGTGTACGCCTCCAGCAGCGGCTCCGTCTCGTCCCACGGCAGGTCCAACTCGTACGTGACGCGCTGGCCGTGCTCCCGCGGCGTCTCGTGGGGGTACTTGCCCACCCCGCGCACGGTGGCCCAGCTCAGGTAGCTGCGGTACGCGGCCACCACCTGGTCGTCGCTGCGCAGGTCCGTGCGGGCCAGCAGGGACAGGAGGGTGCCCCGGTCCTCCACGGCGACCTCCTCCGGCGCACCGCCGGCCAGGGCCACCATCTGGTTGCGACGGGTGCGCACCGCCAGCACGAGGATGACCACGGCGGCGGCCATCCCGAGCAGGACCAGGAGCATCACGGGGCTGACCTGGGGCGCCGACAGGGTCGGCAGGCCCCCGCCGCCGCTGCCGCCGCCCGAGCGGCCGCCCCCGCCACCGAGGCGGCTGTCCCCGCCCCCGCCGGTTCCAGGATCGCCGCCGCCCGGGTCCCCACCACCGGGGTCGGAGCCGCCGGGGTCGCCCCCGTCCCCGCCCTCCCCGTCGTCCGGGTCCGAGCCCCCGTCCCCGTCGCCGTCGGCGTCGTCGGGGTCGGGAAGCTCGTCCGGCGGCTCGAAGCGGCGGTCGCAGAAGTCGTCGGCCACCAGCCAACCCACCAGGGCCAGGACGGCGATGTAGAGGAAGACGAAGCCAGCGCCCGAGGCAAGGCCGAAGAACCGGCCGCCCTGGCGCTTCTTGACGACGGCGTAGCCGACGAGGCCCAGCCCCGGCAACAGGAACGCGAAGAAGGCGCCGCGCAGGCTGTGGGCGATGTCCCGGCACGCCTGCAGGTCGAAGACGTCCAGGGCGCAGATCTTCGTCACCAGCCACCACGCAAACAACAGCGTGGCGGCGACGAGCGTGAAGACCAGCGCCGTGATGGCCCACCCGTTCATGACGCGCGTCTGGCGGCTCTGGCGCCACCACACGGACAGCACCCACAACGCCAGCGACACGACCGTGAACGTCATGGCGGAGCCACCGACCCACGACTTGGCCGTCGTGCAGGGGTTGCTGCGCTCGCCCGGCGTACCGCCGTCGCCCGTCCCCTCGCTGCCGCCGGGGTCGGGGTCGCCCTGCCGGCCCCCGTCGACGGGGCCGGTGCCGCCACCCACGTCGCCGCCGTCGTCCCCCGGCCCCTGACCCACGACGGGCTCCACGACCAGGAGGTTCAACAGCGCCAGGCTGGAGAGGGCCGCCACGACCACCGCGACGGCGCCCACGAGGATGCGCAACCGACTCGGGCCGTCGAGGGGCGGACGGACGGCAATCCATCCTCCCCCACCCGAAGCCGGTGGCCCACCCTCGACCATAACGGCGCTACGAGGTGCCGCGGCCTTTGAAACCCTTGTTGGTACCTCGCTTGAACGTTCCAGCGCATCGCCCGCAAAACATAGGACCCCGCCGCCGCCTCGACGGCCGTGGTCCAGGTCGTCTGCCCCCGCTGCACGTCCGCCTTCCAGGCCCAACCCGGCACCGACGCCGACTGCCCCGCCTGTGGTTTCTCCGGCGGCCGCGTCCCCGGCGACCCGGACACCCACGTCTACGCGGCCGGCACGGGCAGCTACACGTTCCAGAGCCAGGGCTTCGCCGCCCCCGGCGCCGAACTGGAGAAGGCCAAGGTGGACGCGGAGAAGAAGGCGCAGGAGAAGGCCGGGAAGCGGGAGACCAGCGGCCTCGCCGTCGCCAGCCTCGTCGTCGGCCTCCTGGTCTTCATCCCCATCGCCGGCATCGTCGCCTTCGCCCTCGGCATCGGCGGCATCGCGC
Organism: Thermoplasmatota archaeon; assembly: GCA_028289805.1. Classification (GTDB taxonomy): domain Archaea; phylum Thermoplasmatota; class E2; order JACPAO01; family JAHFTW01; genus JANQNI01. The sequence goes on from JANQNI010000346.1 coordinate 10,477, forward strand.
AGACCGGCAAGGACAAGCTCAAGGGCCGCGCCATGGCCGTCACCGGCATGGTGGTCGGGGGGCTGGCGCAGGTGGTGTGGTTCGCCGTCATCATCGGCGGATTCGCCATCCTGGGGCGGTTGGTGCAGGGGGGCTGAGGGGTAGTGCCAGGGGTGTCGACCGTGCTGCGGAGACGACGCGCATGAGGCCCCCCGTCTTCGCCGCCCTGCTGCTGGTCGCCAGCATCTCGGGGTGCGTGGACACCGCCCGCAGCTTCACCGTGGAGAACCGGTCGGGCGACCCCATCCAGCTCACCGCCACGATGGTGGAGGCAGACGGGGGCAAGGTCGTGGTCGACGAGACCGTGGCCATCGAGCAGGCTGCCTCGGCCTCCTTCGAGTTCGGACCCATCCGTTCCGGCGACTACCTGCTGACCATCGAGGCGGACAACGGCCTCCACACGACGTGGACCCTGGAGTGGCACGGCAGGACGGGACCCACGAGCATCGAGTTCACGGTCCACTCCGACCGGATCGAGGGCCGAATCACGGTCGTGTGACCTACGGCCCCTGAACGACCCGCTCGCTGCGCTCGACGGGTCGCTCCCGACCCACCCCGCCTCCGGCGGGCTGGGCGGGCGCTCGCTACGCTCGCTGAGCGACCGTTCCGCTTCGCTCCACCGGTCGCTCCGCATCCGGCACGCCTTCGGCGCACCGGAGCGACGGGACCTACGGCCCCTGAACGACCCGCTCGCTGCGCTCGACGGGTCGTTCCGCATCCTCCCGGCACCATTCGCTCCAGCTGCCGGGGTAGAGCGCGGCCGTGCCCATGCCGGCGACCTCCATCGCCAGGACGTCGTGGGCGGCGGTGACGCCGCTGCCGCAGTAGACCGCCACGCGGCCGACCTCCTGGAGTCCCAGGGCGTCCTCGTAGCGCACGCGCAGTTCGTCGGGGCTCAGGAACCGGTCGTCGGGGCCGAGGTTGCCGGCGTAGGGGAGGTTGAGGGCGCCGGGGACGTGGCCGGCGACGGGGTCGATGGGTTCCTGTTCGCCGCGGAAGCGCTCGGCGTTGCGGGCGTCGATGAGTTGGAGCGCCTCGCGGCGGCGGCCCAGGTCGGCCTGGATGCGCGTGGCGTCGACGGTGGGCATGTGGCCGGGTGCGCCGTCGAAGGTGCCCGGTTCCGGCATGGGCGGGGCCTGGTCCATGGGGAGGTCCAGGGCGTTCCACCGGCGCAGGCCGCCGTCGAGGACGGCGACGTGGGGGTGGCCGTGGTAGCGCAGCAGCCACCACAGGCGTCCGGCCCAGGCGCCGCCCGCGTCGTCGTAGCACACCACCTGCGTGTCCGCCGAGACGCCGCAGGCGCGCAGCCAGGCGGTGAACCGCGCGGGGTCGGGCAGGGGGTGGCGGCCGCGCGCGCCGTCGCCGACGGGGTCGCTGAGGTCCCGGTCGACGTGGGCGTGGACGGCGCCGGGGACGTGTCCGGCGGCGTGGGCGCGGGGCCCGGCCTCGGGGTCGGTCAGCGCGTGGCGGCAGTCGAAGACGGCCCAGCCGGCGCCGACGTCGTCGAGGTTCTCGAACAGCGTCTCGCAGGACACGAGGGGAGCGTGGTACGCGCGCACGAGGCCCACAGCGGGGGCGGTGCTTTCAAGGATGTGGAGGGAGGAGCGGAGAAAGTACGGCGCGGAGCCTACGGCCGGTTGACGTTGACCTGGCCGCTGATGCCGAGCGGGTCCTGGCCCGTCTGTGCCAGCGTGGACTGGAGCGTGTAGTCGCAGTTCGTCGGCATCGTGAACACGAACGCCTGGCTCTGGCCGTTGGCGCCGACGGCGATCTCGGGCACCGTCACGTCGTCGCTGCACGTGAAGACGGCCGTGTAGTCCACGGGGCCTTGGTTGTCGAAGACCAGCGCGTCGCCCACCACGAGGCCGGCCTGGGAGACGTCGACGGCCGGGGGCGGGCCCGCCGTGACGTTCACCGTCGTGGTGTCGCCCGTCGGTTGCGCCTCCGTCACCTCGATGGAGCCCAGGTCGGTCCAGACGTTCTCGCCCTCGATGAGCATGTACCCCTGCAGGTACACGGTGCCGACCTCGTCCCAGGTCAGGCTGCCCTCGAAGGAGCCGGGGAGGTTCTGGTGCTGCTCGCGCGCCACCTCGACGCCCCAGTCGTCCGGGCCCGTGGCGTTGGTGGGCCGCGCGCTGTCGGTGGAGGCGACGATGCGGCTGTCCATGGAGTGCACCGGCGCCGCGCCCATGCCGCGGGTGCCGTTGTCGAGGCGCCACGTGAACGCCACGGTGCTGTAGGCGCCCATGGAGTCCGGGAGGTCCTCCACGACGACGCTGGGCTCGACGTGCGGGGCGCAGGCGCCCGTCGCCGCGTCGTAGATGCCGTCGCATTCGGCCGCGGGGTCGACCGTCTCGCCGCCGTCGTCCGAGCAGCCCGCCAGGACGGTGCTGACGAGCAGGAGGGCGATCCAGGGAGTACGCATGGCATCCGGGGTGTTTTCAAGACTGATAGGGTTTCTGCTTGACGGACACGGGGCCACGCGGCGGCCAAGACGACCCCCGCGGGGCCGGAGGTGCGTTTCAAAACTCGGGGAGTCCCCCCGTTTTGAAACGGCATCCCTCCGTTCTGAAAGGTGTGACCGCGACTCAAGGGGTGCTGCGTGGCTCAAGAGAGGGCTCTTGGAGAGCGGCTCAGGCGGCTTTGAGCATGGCCACGTCGATTCTGACCTTGAGGTCGTCGATGAATGTGCCTGGAGCTTGGTAGCCCTGTTCTTGGACGTACATCTTGACGAGTGCTTTGGTCAGCCGGGGCTCGCCCTTTCCCTGGTACCACGCCTGGAAGCCGTTCACGAGGTCGTTCGTGATGGTGTCCACTCGCTCGGCTAGTTTCGCTTCAATCTCGTGGCGGGCTTTCTCCACGAGGTCGTGGGCGATGTTCCGGGCTTCAAGACCCCAGGGGAGGTCTCGGAGGCCAAGTTCCTGCTCGCCGATTCTTGCGACCTTCCAGGGTTGTGGTCGGAGGTCTGTGGGGGCCAGGGCATCCAAGGAGATTTGGACGAATTCGTTCAGCACTGCGTTCGGCTCGTTCTCAAGCCGCTTGGCTAGCACGTCTTGTTCCGGCGTCAGTTCAGGCAGGCGGCGACCAAGGGTGTCGATTTCATCGTCGAACGCTTCCCCCTCTGTTTCGTCGAGGAAGTCGAACCACCGTTGGGTGTAGAGGCTCCAGTTGTAGACCAATCCGTCTTGCCATAGGGCAAGGCGGAGGGCCACACGTTCTCCGTCGTCGGTTTCTGGGATGGCAAGCTCATCCCACCAGTAGAAGGCGTGAGCGCCAGGACGAATTGCTGCCGCTAGGTTCTCAAGGCGGGGGTCGTCCATTGACACGCCAGGAGCTTCCTCGAACGTCTTGGACCACCGCACGGGCAGCAAAGGGATTCCTTGCTTGTCAAGGGTCTCGCGGGCGCCCTCTAGTAATCCTTCCAAGGCATCGAGAGTGTGGATGACTTCGCTCATGCTCCTTGCGCTCGCGCGGGCCATTGTTGTACCCCTATTCTAGGTTGATTGGGGGTGGAGCCCTAGGAGTATTAACTAGGCAAATTTGTCTCCCGGACAGGAGCCCATCGTTACTGCCCCTATCTGCGAGGGGGCTTAGCCTTGGTTGTCCCATCGACACCCCATCACTCGACTGTCTGCAAGTGCAAAGTGGCGGGGGTGCAAGGGAGCATAAAATTACCGATTGGAAAAGAAAACTGCACATAGTATGGTTACCAATATTCCAATGATTGCCCACAAGGCAGTTTCAGAAATCCAAGTTTGGTTTTCAAGGTTTCGATTTGCATTTGAATCTCCCTCGAAGGTGCCCTCTCGAGTGGGGTCGCCCACACCATCGTCCTGAGCATCTAAAATATCCAGTGGCTCATTTGCCCCAGCACCATCGCCATTGGGCTCTTCATTAATTATAAATTGGTGCGTGCGACTCCCCTCTAATCCAGAATTTATATCCTTTACGACCAATTTCATTAAATATGTGCCCGAAGAATATGTATGGCTAGCAAATCGCCCCTCTGAAAATTTTCCATCGCCCCAATCCCATGTATAAGAATATCTATCGGCGGGCAAATTTCCAGCATCCAACTCTACATAATTACCCCTTTCCACTAGTTTAAAGCCTGCTATTGGTATTGTTTCAGTACTGTAATAGCCCTCTTCATCTACCACAAACAATGATAGTAAATATGACTTATAGAGGCCCCCATAATTATGTTCGGCTTTACTGTAATCTGTTAGGTATTCGCCATCCCCCCAGTCTATCTCATGAGTTGCTATATAGCCATCCACATCATACGAATTAGACATATCTACAGTAATTATGGAATCCCCCATGATATTTTCCCAGCTAATGCTATAAACTAAATTCGGAGGTTTATTTGCCTCAACATTAAAATTCTTATGGTGCCCATTTTTGTTGCCAGATTCTCTGTGGATTACTTCCAGAAATACTCTATAATGTCCAGGCTCGAAATTATGATTGGCCAACTTTCCATAACTTTCCGCGCTGCCATCCCCCCAGGACCAAATAAAATCAAAATCATTTTCATTTAAACCGTTCGCATCAACAAAAATTTCAGTGCCCTCAAAGCGCCAAGTATACCCCGCAATTGGCATTATTTGAGTGCTAGAATATCCATCATCATCCCAAATAGTCACAGTTATTAATAATGATTCCATGAGGGTATATTCATGGCTAGCCAATTGTTCATTCTCCAAATAGGTCCCATCCCCCCAATCAATTACTATATCCGAAATGTAGCCGTCTGAATCATATGATTCCCTTAAATCCAGCGTTAATACACTATAGTCGCCAAAGTATTCCCATTCTCCCGAGGCGCGGATTGTAGGTGGTGAGTTTGCTCCAATGTTGATTGCAGTTAGCATTAACATTAGAGTAAACAAGACAAAGGTCCCTGGCCGCATATGCATCCAACCATGCAAACCCAAAGGTCTTTTTAAACCTCACGCACACCCATGGGTTATACAAATTAAACTTAGCATGATAGTAATATCAAAAACTATTTGCTCGGCGGGCCCATGCCCCCATATATTTCATTATTCAGTAATAAGCTAACCGTATTAGAAACTTATTGGGTTTAATGCCTCTCGCCCCCACCCCTTGAGTGTAGCCTTGCTTTGCTCGAGGCCACGTCGGAAGGGGTCAGAGTATTCCTGCATCGATGTTTCCCTCGTGGGCACTCCCGCTAGCGGCCCACAGGGCCGGTGAATAAGCAGGGTAATTCCTTCTGCCGCCTGGCACCCAGGCCTCAATCTCGGCTGTTGGCCTTGCAGCGCCATGCCAAACCCTACGTGCCAGGGTGTTCGACTAGGCCTTCGGCGAGCAGAACAAGAAGGATGTAAGTGCAGGGGCCGTCCTGGTTTTTGCCTCAGTCCTGGCTGCACTTCAGCAGCCCGCCGCGCCGGTACACGCGCAGTTGGTCCCATCGTCGTCCGGGCTTGACGACCAACCAGGTATCGGGGTCGAGGCGTTCAACGGGCGCGGGGTAGTCGTCGGGTGCGTCGGTGTCGAGGACTTGGAGGGTGTTCTTGACGACCTTGCGATTCAGGGTGTTCCAGTAGGAGAAGGCCTCGGCGTCGGCTTCGTCGCCGTGCTTCAAAGGGGCCACCCCCGCATCCTTTGACGCCGCGCCGCACCACTCCCGATTCGGGGTAGGGGCGGGGCGCTTCGACCCTGATGCGCCACCGCCGGGGGCGGGGTCGGTGT
>JANQNI010000363.1 GCA_028289805.1 Thermoplasmatota archaeon
CCCCCCACCCGGCTCCCGCGCCCCAATGAAGGACGTCTGGGTGGAGAAGTACCGTCCCCAATCGCTCTCCTGCTTGACGTAGGCCTTCAGCCGCTCCACGGCCTCCTCCTGGCCGACCACGTCGTCGAGCGATTGGGGACGGTACTTCTCCACCCAGACGTCCTTCATTGGGGCGCGGGAGCCGGGTGGGGGGTATCAAGGTTGGGAGTCGGGCGTCGCCGGGGGTGGGTCCTGCCGCAGGTGCTCCAGCACCCCCGCCAGTCGCGCCACCGGCACCACCGCCAGCACGGCCCCGCCGTCCAGGCCGGCCGCGACCTCCCGCAGCCGCCGGGCCATGTGTGCTTCCCGCGCCGCCTCCACCGCCTGCAGGCTCGGCAACCGGTTCTGGAACGCGTCCCATGCCAGCACCAACTCCGTCGCCGAGGCGTGGCCGCCGAAGTCCTCCTTCATCAGCTTGCGCTGGACGCGGTTGGCCTGCACCACGTGGCGGAACTTGTTGGCCTGGATGAACACGTCCGCGTGCGCCTCGTCGTCCAGGTCCAGCGCCTCCACCGGAACGTCGGCGGCGTCGGCGGCCCGGAACGCCGCCTCCAGGTCCGGGCTGGGGATGCGGGTCTCCCCGAACGGCGCCAGCCACTCGAAGAGGCGCTCGGTGCCGGGGTCCAGAGGGGGCAACTCCACGTCCGGGTCGGCGGCGAGGGTGCGCAGCCCCTCCACATCCTCCGGCGGCACCCCCAGCGCCAGCGCGCGGGGCGTAGTCGCCTCGAAGGCGCCCTGGACGCGCGCGGCGTCGGGCACGAACCCGGCGATGGTTCCCAGCAGCCACACCGCCACCCCGTCCACGTCCACCCGTTGTGCGTCCACGGCGACGCGGAGCCGGGCCAGGGGATGAAGGCTGCGCCGCACGCGCTGCACTCCATGCGTCCACCTCGACCCAACAGCTATAAGCCGAGGCACACCAGTGCATCCCATCACACAGGTGAACACATGAAGATCGACATCGGCACGGAGGGGAAGATCCTCGGCACGAAGCGCGTCAGCCCGAACGGCCAGGTCAGCGGCCTCTCCGAGTACGCCGGAGAGGAGGTCCTCATCGTGTACCCCGGCCCCCGCGAACCCCGCATCCGCATGGAGGCCAAGGACTACGTCCACGAGGTCGAGACGGCCGTGCAGAACCAGATGAAGGCCGCCTTCCACCAATACCAGGGCCTCAAAGGTCGCTACAAGGACGAACGGGACGCAGCCCGCGCCTTCCTCAAGGCGCGCTCCCCCAAGACCTTCCAGGGCCTCGTCGAGAGCGTGGACCGATGGGTCACGGACCAGGTGCGCGCCGCGGAAGACAAGGTGGCGAGTCGGTTGGGGGAGAAGGAGTAGGTCGCCGCGCAGGCGGGGGCGGTCCTGCCCGAAACGCCGGCGTTTGCTCCAGAAATCAAGTCCCTCGCGGCGAACTCCTCCATGCATGGCAGGAGTCTGTTGTGCATCGTGGGTCGGGGCGTCCGTCGAGCGCTTCCAAGGAAGTGCTCTATGAGCGGTGGTGGTTTCGCCCGGCGCTTCGTGGTGCCGCTGCTCGTGGCGGTCTTCTTCGTGGCCTTGTTCGTGTCGGTGGTGGCTCCGGGTCGCCGCGGGCGTCCGGTGCGTGCCGTGGATGCGGTGCCGTGACGGCGGTGGTGCGCGCCGTGGCGCCGCGTTCCGTCGTACTGGTGGCGGGCATCGTCGTGGCCCTGCTGGGTGCGGGGGCGGTCACGTACGGCGTCTTGGATGGCGACGTGCCGGCGGGGGACGACGCCGTGGAGGCGGTCCCGCGCGCCGACGCGCGTCCGGGCCTGCTGCTGGGCGGCCTGTTGGTCGCCGTGGTGGGCCTGGTGCTGGTGTACCGCGCGACGGGGTAGGGCTCAGGAGGGGGCGTTGCCCTCGCTGCCTGCGCGGGCGGCCTGGGCGGCTTGCTCGGCTTCGGCGGTGTCGCCGGATTCCTGGGCGAGCTTGTCCAGTTCCTCCTCGAGCGCCTTGGTGTCGGGTACTTCGCCGAGCACGTCCTTGACCTTGCCCAGCAGGTTCTCCAGTTCTCCGAGGTCGCTGGGGGTGTAGGTGGGGCCTTCGCTGGCGCCTCCGACGGCTTGGGCGGCGCCCTTGACGAGGTTGGTGATCTCGAAGGGCAGGACGAACTTGGTGGCGGGGCCGTCGCCGAGCTTGCCGAGGGCGTCGAGGCTGAGGACGCTGATGGCCTTCTGGTCCAGTGGTGCGGAACCCATGGCGAGGATGTGCAGTCCCTGGGCCTGGCCCTGGGCGCGCAGGATTTGCGCCTTGCGTTCACCGTCGGATTCCAGGATGCGGCTCTGGCGTTCGCCCTCCGCAGACAG